>JANMYC010000734.1:0-2580 GCA_031381715.1 Saprospiraceae bacterium | reverse complement strand
GTGCCAAGTTTGGTAGGGACTATCAATGCCTATAATTTGCAAATGGTTCAAGCCCTTGATTTGAGTACATCTGAAAATAATACCTTGATTGGTAATGCTTATGGCGAGGTCAAATTATTGAAAAACCTAACTTTTAGAAGCAGTTATGGCATTAATAATTTTCAACTCACCAATAAATCATTTTTAAACCCTATACATGGGGGCGGTGCGGCTTCAAACGGTGTGGCAACCAATAGTTTTACTAAATTTTTAAGAACAGACTGGTTTAATACCTTAAAATACGAGCCGATACTGAGGGGGGGTAATCATTTGAGTGTACTCGTAGGACATGAGCAAATCAAGACCACAACCGACGGTTGGGGCGCACAACAAACCAATGTTACTGACCCGAGTTACTCCAATTATCAAGGTGGTTTTAGCAATATTGCCCCTTCATCGAATATTTTTTCTGAAAGTGCCTTATTGTCTTATTTTTCAAATGTGAGTTATGACTATAAAAAGATCTATTTTTTAAGTTTAAACTTTCGTAGAGACGGACTTTCAGCTTTGGCTGCGGGCAATAAATTTGGTAATTTCGGTGGTGGTTCTATCGGTTGGAACATTTATGAAGAAGGGTTTTATAAAAAATCTATCTTATCTAAATATGTCAACGACCTAAAAATTAGAGCCAGTTATGGCATCGTAGGCAATAGTGAAATTGGTGATTTTCCAGCAATCGGCACATACAATTCAAATACTTATGGTGGTGCGCCAACTTTGGCATATTCTCAAACCGCTAACCCTAATTTGAAATGGGAAACCAGTAAAAAATTGGATATTGGACTGAATTTCACCCTATTCAATGACCGCATCAATGTTGAATTTGACTATTATAGAAATGAGGTTGACGGACTTATTTTAAAACAACCACAATCCCTTTCGGCGGGTATTCCCAATAATTTTATCAATGCCAATGTGGGCAGTATGTACAATAGAGGCATTGAACTGGGCATCAATGCGATTGTAACAAATTATGGAGATTTCAGATGGAATATAGGTTTGAATGTTTCAACCCTTAAAAATGAAGTGACTTCTTTGGTGAGTGATGTGTTTATACCGAGTGTTTTTGGTGTTCAAAACATGACACGAGTGGGGTACTCTATCGGGTCTATTTTTGCTGTGCCATGCAAAGGCGTGAATCCTACCAATGGTTTGATGGTTTTTACCAATAGTGAAGGGCGTGATGTGCAATACAATCATATCGGCTCGCCTCGTTGGACTTATGTAGAAGGCGGTGCTGCTCCTGCCATTGATAATTATAAAGATGGTGTGATTCAAGGAGCTTCTTTACCAACGGTTTTTGGCGGTTTTAATAATACTTTGACCTACAAAAATTTTGATTTGAACATCAATTTGACATTCGTAGCAGGGAATAAACTCTACAACGGCACACGAGCAACCAACTCCGACCAACGCTATTTTAATAATGGTACTTTTATTAAAAATCGTTGGACAACGCCAGGGCAAGTCACCGAAATTCAAAAATTGTATTATGGTGATAATGTCTCTGCGGGCTTCTCTTTTACAGCTACATCAAAAGTAGAAAGTGGGGCTTATTTAAAATTAAAAAACATCTCTTTAGGTTATCGGATTCCTGTTCCAGTGGCTTTGAAAAATAAAATTTCATCGCCGAGAATCTATCTACAAGGAGGGAATTTATATACCCTTACGAAATATAGAGGTTCAGACCCAGAAGTTTCTATTAATGGAAACTCTATTCATTCGGGAAAAGACCAGAATGTGCCGCCTAATGCACAGGTATTGACGGCGGGTTTGAATGTTGGGTTTTAGCATAACTTTTGGAAAGTTTAAAACTCTGTCCATTACCCACATCTTTTTTAGAACTAAAGCGACCATTCCCGAAGGGAATTTATGTTTATAGGAACGATATGTAAGAATATGTCCAAAATCCCGAAGGGATTATATGTAATTACCGCGCTTTTTTACATACAATCCCTTCGGGATTTTGGGAAATTGCTTGTTTTGTCGTTCTATAAACATAAATTCCCTTCGGGAATGACGCCAAATAAAAGATGTGGGTAACGGACAGAGTTTAAAACTTTCCAAAAGTTGTTGTCAACACCCCCTCAGTATTTTTTAATATTTTAAAAATTTATAAATGAAATTTTTCAATAAAAATATATCAAAATTGGCAGTTGTCTTAGGCTTGTTTTTAACTATAATCGCTTGTAAAAAAGACTTTTTAGATACAACGCCTAAAACCACGATTGCCGAAGATGCGGCTTATAGCACGGCAGGTAAAATTTTGGCAGCCGTCAATAATCTCTATGGTCAAGTGCAAAATGCCAGTTTTTATGGCGGGCGTTTCATCGTTTTTAATGAGCAACGAGCCGATGAATTTGGTCAAAATGATGGCAATGCGGCAACGGGTTCTGCGGTTTGGAATCAAAACGTGGCGAGTACCAACGAATTTATCAACAATGTTTGGGGTGCTTGTTATACAGCAATCAATGCTTCCAATATTTTGATAAGTAAATTGGAGGGTACAAAAGTCGTGTCTGATTCCGTAGCTAAAAACTA
>JANMYC010000074.1:0-1908 GCA_031381715.1 Saprospiraceae bacterium | reverse complement strand
AATTTAAGATTCGATAATGCCCGCTCTGCCAAATCAGGTTCTTCATGAATAATAGTAATCACTGAGGCTCTTTCACGCTCATACGCTTCTCGTTTTTTGTCATTGGCAATTTTTTGAAGTTCAATTTCTTTGTTTTCAGCTTCGGTTTTCGACTTTTTCTTTTGGACTTCCTTCTCTTTTTGGGCTTGCTCAGGGTCTTGAAATTTCTGTCGAACCGCTTCTATGAAATAGCCCGCAGGATTATCAATTTTACTTTTTTCAATTGCCTTTTCAGTCAATCGGATACCGTTTTCTATTTCCCCTTCAGTATGGTTCTCCAAAAGCTTCATAAAAACCTTGGGACTTACACCAAATTTTGAAATCACAACGGGTGAAAAGCGGATAAATAATTGATCTTGCACATCCGAGTTGACGGCTAAAATCTCATTTTCGGGGCTAATAATTTCATAATCCGCATAAATAGGTTTTTCGTCAAGCTTTTTAAGCGCCCCTTTCCCTGGTTTATTTTTATGAATGTAAAAAATCAACTTGGTTACTGCCCCTCCTCTACCTGATTTTACTTCATCATAAGTGAAGCTAATATCCGTCCATTCTGAGAGGGCTTTTTGGGCATTATCCAGTATTTTCGCTTTAAAATGCCCATACTTTTTGTACTCTGTCGTGATGCCCAGTATCTCTTTAAAATCTTCTAAATCAAAAACGCGTTTGCCTATCTTTTCATATTGCTTGAGTAATTCGTAAATTCTGACATAATTCGGGCTTCGCAGATTGGAAATATTTTTAAAATCGTAAACCAAATACCGCTCTTTGAGCTCCAAAAGATACGGTTTCATGAGCTTGTGAAAACCCACTTCTACGTACGAATTTTCTCCATCTTGCACTGTACTCAAAAGCGACCCCACAATTGGTGTTTGAAACTCCACCATTTCACCGTCTCTATTGAATACGACTTTGATAATTTTTTTCATCAATTTTTCAGCCCCTTCCTTTATCAAGCTATACGCCTCTTTATTGGATTGCAATGAAAAATCTTTTATAATATCTTTGGTTAATATCTTATATTCGTAAAAATCTTTGTCCTCCTTCCCTATCATGGTCAGCATTTTGGTAAAAACGCGGGTCTCCCAAATATCAAATTTGTACCGTGCCTCCACAAGCTCATTGGCTTTTTTAATGGAGACTATTTGATTTTTTTCTTTAAAAACTTTTGCCATAGATGATAAAAAATAGAAGTTAGAACATAATCGAGTACCCCCACAGTATTTGGGCGTCAATGAATATAAAGTTGGGGTTATTTGAATTATCATGCGAATATACATATCACTGCTCTTAAATCCAAGTGATAAGTATCCCTAAAACGGTGATAAGTTGTAAATAAAGATTTTCACTGTGAAACTTATCACCGGTTGCCACCCTAAAAAGGTGATAAGTTTGGGTTACAATGGGCATTATACCCATAAAAAGCACCCTAAAATAGTGATAAGTTTGAAAACCACTCTATAATTTGGGTTAAAAAGCTAATTGAATTACAAATTCAACTCATTCTGAACGGAGTATTCTGTATTTTGCATCAACTTATCACTAAAGCAAGGAAGATGCACCCTAAAAAGGTGATAAGTTAAGTATTCAAAAGGGGATTTTACATTAAAAAACGCACTAAGAGAACTTTACTACACTTTTTTTGCTTAAAAAAGAGCTCTGACAATTCTTTATCACTTTTTTAACCCTAAAAAAGTGATAAGTTTAGAGAATGAAGCTATGCTGAAAGGCTAAATTAATGGCTTTAGAAGTACCCAAATGAAAGTTATTTTTTAAAAACAGAAAACACATACAGAATTAATCATATAAAACAGTTAAAAGTCTATTAAAAACCTTGATTTACCCTCAAAACATGCCCCAATACCTGCA
>JANMYC010000702.1:0-1519 GCA_031381715.1 Saprospiraceae bacterium | reverse complement strand
ACATCAATTTGGATGCACCCATTGAAAAAGAGCGCATTTTAGCCCATGAGTTAGGGCATTTTTTTATCTATAAAATGGGTTTAAAATTACATAAAACGGAAGAAGAAATAATGGTAGAATCGTTTGCGAAGCAATTTTTACCCCCTCAGTAATTTACCCTTTTAAGCATCAAAAACCTTTTCCATCACCAAAGCATACGCGCCAAGCATTTCCGCTTTTTCACCCAAAGGCGACACTTGAAAATCACAATCACCCATGAGTTGAGGCAGAGAATGTAGATTCATGCCTTTGATAATCGAGTATTTCAGCGACTCGCCTATTTCTGAAAAACGCCCGCCCAAAATCAGCAATTCGGGGTTAAAAACCTGAATTAAAATGGATAAACCCTTGCCTAATTGCTCCCCCGCTTCTGCCAATATTTCATTCACAAGTTTATCGCCTTGCTTCGATAGCTGTAAAATATCGCGATAAAGTAGCGGTTTCCCCGTTTTTTCAAAATAAATATCTTCAATTGCTGCACCTGAAACAACCGTTGAAAGGCAGCCTTTTTTGCCACAAATACAGAGTTTGTCATTTTCAATAAAAGAAATATGCCCAAACTCGCCCGCAAAACCCGATTTCCCTTTATGAATATGCCCATTTGAAATCAAACCAATAGCCAAACCTTTACCCAAATTGACGTAAATAGCATTCTGTTTGGCTTTTGCTAAGCCAAAAGTTTGCTCGCCGAGCGTCATAAAATGGGTATCATTATCTATAAAAACGGGGTATCCCCATTGCGTTTCAAGTAAATGCGTGAGTGGCTCATCAAAGTTCAAAAATGAATAACTGATGCCTTTATCGACATCTACTCGACCCGTGATACCAATGCCAACACCCAATATTTTATCCTTTGGAATGTCTTTTTTAGCAATCATGGCAGGAATGGTACGCACTAAAAAATCATAAGCTTCTTCCCGTTTGGCAATGTCAAAATTATCGGTTTCATATTCATAAATCAATTCATGGTCGAGGTTGATGATACTCATTCTGAAAGATTTTAACAGTAATTCAACGCCTACGATATACCCTCTTTCTGGATTCAAACTGTATAAAGTCGGCGGACGACCACCCGATGATTCCTTTTTACCCGACTCAATCAATATTTTTTGCTCCAAAAGTTCATTCACAAACTTGGTCGCCGTCGGCAAACTCAAACCACAAAAATCACGGATTTCGGGGATGGTTTTACCCTTCTCTTTCAAAAGATATTGGATAATTTTCTTCGTCTGAAAGTTTTGATGCGCACCCACACCCATATTATCTAAAAATGTTCTCATACTGCGAAAATGCACATTATTTATAAATTATAGGCTATTTTTCAAGGTAAAAGAGTGCAGTTCGCCTAAATTATTCATTATCAAAAGTACGATTACCTAAATACTTTACATTGATAAATCTGTTTCTTGAACATCCACTAAAGCTATTTTCGACTAATCCATCGGCTTTTACTGAGGGGGTTGACATAATTGGTTCTCTG
>JANMYC010000672.1:0-2918 GCA_031381715.1 Saprospiraceae bacterium | reverse complement strand
CAAAAAAGATTTTTAGGGCTTCGTCGTAATTGGTTTGAGCCTTGTAAACACTGCCTATGTTGACGTAACAAGTAGCAACGCCATACTTATCTTTAATTTCTTCCAGTATTTTCATCGCCTCAAAAAGGTTTCTCAGTGCCTCGGGGTAATTTTCTTGTGCCTTATAGACATTGCCAATAGTGTTGTAAGCGTTAGCGATGCCTTGCTTTTCGCCGATTTCTTTAAGGATTTTTAAACCTGCTAAAGAGTTTTTTAGGGCTTCAGGATAATTACCTTGTAGTTGGTAGATGAGTCCAATATTATTGTAAGAAATCGCAATTCTCTGCTTATATCCGTTTTTTTCACGTATTTTCAAAGCAATATAATGGTTTTTTAGCGCTTCGGGGTAGTTACCTTGCAAGTAATAAACGCCACCAATGTTGTTGTAAGAATCTGCGATGCCAAACTTATCATCAATTTCTTCGCGTATTGCCAAAGCATCTAAATGATATTTTAAGGCTTCGAGATAATTGCCTTGGTATTGATTAGTAGCCCCAAAATTATTGTAAGCATTGGCCATGCCTTTCCTGTAGGGCGGGTTTAAGTTTTCGGATATTTCTTTAGCTTGTTGTGCATATTGTAAAGCTTTTTGGTAATTGCCGAATGCCCAGCCGTCAAACTTAGAGAGCTGGTTGAGGGCGTTCACTTTGTTGGTGTCTTCTTGCGCGGTTTTTAGAACCCAAAGGAGCGAGTCAACTAACTTGTTTTGGGCAGACGAAACCCGTGTTCTGAGGCTATCATTTTTTACTTCAGGTGGGGGGGAGAAAGTTTGGTTGGTGTCTTTTTTCTCTGAACAAGCGCAAAAAGTATGGATGAGTATGAAGAATACTGTTTTTTGAAAGTGCAGCATCACATTGATTTTTTTGGTAAAATGGCAAGATAGCGACCCTATACTGAGGGGGGTAAAATTATGTTATTGAAGTAGGCTAAAATCCCACAAATCCTGATTCTAAGAAAGCACCTTCGCAATCGTGCCACCGACCTCGGGCGAATCAAAAATAACTTTGATGGCTTCCCCTTGCAACAGCGAACCGATTAGGAAAAGCCCTAAACCATTGCCGCGCTCTTGGTTTGTGCCGCGTTCTGAAGCGGTCACTTCGAGCATGAGCTTAGTGCGCTGTTCGGGCGACAAGCCGACACCAAAATCTTGGATTGAAATGCCTTTACCTTCTTTGAAAATGCGAATAGTTTGATTCGGGAAACTGTACTTTATGGCATTTGATAATAAATTATTGACGATGATTTGTAGCTTTTCTGCCGCAATCGGCAGCATCACATCGTGTGCCAATTCATTTTGAATCGTCAGGGCTTTGCTTTGAATCGCCACGTTTAATTCTTGTATCACATTCTGAACCACGGATTGGACATTGGCGGTGGCGTTTTTATCTTTTTTAACCAAAGCCGCTTTCTTCATTTTCAATAAATTCGTCAAAATGCCATTGACCGAATTGATTTGACCTTCCAAACTTTGGGAAGCTTGCGCCACGAAAGGGTCGTCTTTATTAAGTTTTTTGAGCAACAGTTTCACGCCCAAAAGCGGCTCTTTGATGTCGTGCGATAGGATAGAAATGGTTTGTTCGTTGAGTTCGTTTTGTTGCGAGATAATGATGTTTTTCTTTTTCAAAGTCGTGTAAAAATACGACAGCGTGCCTAAGCCGCCGAGCAGAAAAACGGCAAACACACCCAAGTAAAGATTTTGCTTTTGTTGCGCCGACAATTCTACGTTTTTCAAGGTTAAATCCCGTTCTTTTCCTTTTTCCCGTTCTTCAGAAAGGGCAAGTTGGTCGGTTTTTTCTTGTTTTTCCGCTTGTTCTTTCAGATAAGCCAAATGTCCCAAATCTTTTTCTTTATTACTCAACGCCAAGGCTTGTTCTTTGAGGGTCAAATTCTGCTGATTGAGCGTGAGGGCTTGTTCTCCTTGTACGGTCAATAGTTTTTGTTTTTCAAGCTGTTCGGCGGTGAGTTGTTGTTGGTATTTGAGTTCGGTTTCTTTTTTATCAAATTCGTATTCTATTTCCTTACGGGTGATTTGTTTTTGGGTTTCGTCGCCTCTGATGCTGTCTCTGATGGCGATGTATTCTTTGTAGGTATTGTAGGCTTTTGTATAGGCTTGATTCTGTTGATAAATATCGCTCAATACGCGCAATGCTTCTCCTGCCATCTGTTTCGCCTTCATTTTTTTACTATTCTCTAAACCTTCTGTGGCGTATTTCTCGGCTTGTGTATAGCGTTCAGTCGGGGTGACACCCATTATTATTAACAAAGAATCGGACACCTTTGCGTAAAGTTGGGCTATCGAAATGAGATTATTAGACGCTTCTACTTGTTTGTTGCTTGATTTTTTGGCATTTTTAAGGGCTTCTTGATAATAACGATGGGCTTCTACATCGCGCCCTGCGGCTTCGTATGTGCTACCAAGAAACCATAAACTCACGTATGTTCCTGTTTTTCTACTCAATTCATTGCCTTTCTCTATGTTTAGAATAGCCTCATCATACTTTTTCATGGCTTTATAAGTATTGCCCAACACATTATAGACAGAGCCTTGTATGTTTTCATTATTGGTTTTTTCGGCTACTGCTATTGCTTTTTTATAATAATCCAATGCTTTATCGTATTCTAAAAGTTTACCGTAAACAAACCCCAAATGCCGATAATTAGCTGCTTTATCGTAATCGTTTCCTATCTTGTCGTTTATATTTAAGGCTTTTTGCAGACAGTCAATGGCTTTTACATAGTTCCCCAAACGGTAATAACAAAGGCCAAGACTGCCTAATGCAGGTGCTTCTCCTTTTAGGTCGTGATGCTTTTGCGCTAAGTTAAGGGACTGATTGCTGTAGCTAACGGCTATATTATCGTCCACACCTATATAAATTACG
>JANMYC010000669.1:0-3268 GCA_031381715.1 Saprospiraceae bacterium | reverse complement strand
AAAAATAAACTACCCAACTTAACAATTCTATTTCCTTTACTCTGCGTTAAATTTCTTTTAAATAGTTCACTATTTCTCAATCAATTTGCCTTGATTAAAGAAAATATAATAGCCAATTTGGGTAGTTTATTTTTTACTTTGTCCCTAATTTTAAATAAAAGTTTAGAAAAATCAATTTTAGAATGTCCAAACCATTTATTATCGGTATCACAGGCGGCTCAGGTAGCGGAAAGACTACATTTATCAAGCATATTCGGGATATGTTTACCGAAGATGAGTTGTGCATCATTTCACAAGATGACTATTACTTTCCAAGGCATCAACAAGAAACCGACGATAAGGGAATACATAATTTTGATTTGCCTAAATCAATTGATAAAAAGGCTTTTCATGCGGACGTTGAAAAACTCATAAGGGGCGAGGTGGTAGAAAGAGTTGAGTACGTTTTTAACAATAAAGAAGCTACCCCCTCAGTAAAAACGTTTAAACCGGCTCCGATAATCATTGTGGAAGGTCTTTTTGTGTTTCACTACAAAAAAGTGAGGCGTTTATTGGACTTGAAAGTGTTTTTCTATGCTGCTGACCATTTAAAAGTGATTCGTCGGATATTGCGTGATCAGGTGGAACGGGGTTATCCCATTGACGATGTATTGTATCGCTATGAGCACCATGTAATGCCCAGTTATCAGAAATACATTCAGCCTTATATGCAAGAAGCAGATTTGATAATCAATAATAACACTGATTTTAATATGGGATTGGATGTTTTGTGCGGTTTTGTGCGGAGCAAACTTTTGAACTGTGAACTGTAAAACTGTGAACTGTTTTCATACAGTTCACAGTTTTACAGTTCAAAAATTATTCACGTATAAAATCCAATTCTTCTTGCTCATTCAGTCTAACAATAACCGATGGTTCGCCTTGATCTTTACTATCTTGCTTGTATTTGACCACAAAATCTACTTTTTCAAAAATTTCGGAGCTGATTTCTCCAAAATGAGCTGGGAATGGCTCTCCACTGATGTTTGCGGAAGTGGAAACCAGAGGCTTGCCAAATTGCTTGATGAGCTCTCTACAAAATGGATCTTGAACGACTCTAACAGCTAAACTGCCATCGTCTCCCATTACTTTTTTAGCAACACCTTTGCCTTCATCATAAATGACAGTTAGCGGACGTTCGTGAAAAGAAATAAGCGTTTCTACCCGTGGGTGAACGTGTTTGACGAACTTTTTAAGCATTTCAATAGAGTCAACCAATACCACAAATCCCTTGTCGCTTCGGCGGCTTTTGATGTCGATAATTCTTTCAACAGCTTTTTCATTGGTAGCATCACAGCCGATTCCCCAGATTGTATCGGTGGGATAAAGTATGACTTCTCCATTGCGGATAACGGTCAATATTTCGTCAAATTTTTCGTTTTCAAACATATATTTTTAAATTTGTTGGATTTAATATTTTATGAAGCTACATTATTTCGTTATAAAACGTATATAGTTGTAGATAGTTTAAGGCGTAATTATGATATTATGGTAAAACTTTACAGGTTCTTCGGTGTTTTAACGTTAAAATTAGACGATAAGACGAATTTTAAGTTAAGTTTATTGTTTAATTTCTTTTTTTACCTTTAATTTTAGAGATTCAAATATACAACTAAGTCTGCATTCCTCATTTTTAGAAAAGCCAGAACCACTATAAAAATATTAATTTTTAAATTAACACCATATAAGATGCAGCACATAGTGAAAAAGCTGATTTTTTGTATTTTTATTTTAACTACTCTTACCCCCTCAGTATTAACTGCCAAACACATCGTAGGCGGAGATATTACTTACAAATTTGTTAGCACGAGTAGTAATGTGAATCGGTATGAATTCACTATGAAAATATATCGAGATTGTGATGCTACGGGTACTCCACCACCTGCTCAGTTGGATGCCAATGCCATTATTGGTGTTTACGCTAAAAAGTCAGGTCGTTTTATTGGCTCTTATGTGGTGCCATTATTGACTAAAGGAAAAATAGGGCCACCTTCTTTTCCTTGTTTGATACCACCCGATGTGTGCGTAGAAGTAGGAACTTATATTTGGGAAAAAGATATGCCGATAATTGATGATACGTATGTTATTGTATATCAAAGGTGTTGTAGGAATGAAGCCATCACAAATATTATCAGACCAGGTTCAGTGGGTGCAACGTATTCAGTAGAAATCACAAATCTTTCTCAGGAAGTGGGTAATAGTTCACCTACTTTTAGGTCTTTTCCACCGACTGTTATATGTGCGGCTTATCCGATTAATTTCAATCATTCAGCAATAGATGCCGAGGGTGACCAATTGGTTTATAAATTTTGTGAACCATTTACGGGTGGTGGTCAATTTGATATTGGTGGTACTTGCGAAAGCGTAGTGCCCAATCCTCCGTGCTGGCCTCCAATCGGTAATATCAGGTTTAAAGAACCTGATTTTTCGTTTTTAAAACCCATGGGCGGAGACCCTGTAGTCACTATAGATGCGAATACGGGGATGATAACGGGGAAACCTACCGAACAGGGGCTTTATGTGGTGAGTGTGTGCGTGGAGGAATATCGAAATGGCAAGCTTTTGAGTGTATTAAAAAGGGATTTTCAGTTTGATGTGGAGCCTTGTGACCCTACCATTAGAGCCGAAATTAAAGCGGATACTGTCATTGGGGACACTTATTTCATCAGAACTTGCGGTGAAAAAAATGTGGATATTAATAATTTAAGCCTTGATAGAAGATATATCAACGATTTTAGGTTTGATATAGGTATTTCAGGGGCGACGAAAACCTTCAAGGATTGGGAACCCAAAGTGAGCTTTCCAGATACGGGCGTTTATAAAGGCAATTTATACCTCAATCCTGGGACTTTGTGCGGTGATACCATTAATTTGGTTTTCAATATTTTTAACTCAGTTAAGCCTGATTTTACGTATAAATATGATACTTGCGTAGCGGGAGCCGTCGCTTTTACGGATAAAACGATATCTTTTAATGGGCCTGTTGTGAAATATAAATGGGAATTTGGGGATGGAAAAGATACCTCTTTAGTTAATCCAAGCTATTTATATGGTACGCCGGGGACTAAAAATGTGCGTTTAACGGTTTTGGATTCGAAGGGTTGTAAAAAGGATACGTCTAAGCGATTTTTATGGCAACCCGTTCCTCCGTTGTTAATTATACAACCGAGTACATTTAGTGGTTGTACGCCGGGGAGTATCTTTTTTAGCAATTTATCCAAACCCATTG
>JANMYC010000626.1:0-2774 GCA_031381715.1 Saprospiraceae bacterium | reverse complement strand
TGATGAATTCGTGGGCATTGGCAGATTTGGCGGCTTCAAACACATCATTTTCAGTAGCACCTTCCAAACCAAACACAATATTATTATAAATTGTATCATTAAAAAGAACAGCCTCCTGAGTCACTATGCCCATGAGTGCGCGTAAGTCCTTGATTTTCAAATCTTTAATGTTTACACCGTCTATTGAAATAGACCCCTCAGTAACGTCATAAAAACGGGGTAATAAATCAGCAATTGTCGATTTTCCTGCCCCCGATGCGCCCACAAGAGCAATGATTTGACCTTTTTTAATAGTCAAATTGATGTTTTTTAATATCATTTTATCGTTTTCACGATAGTAAAATGAGACATTTTTATACTCAATTTTATCTTTAAACGAGCTGATACTGAGGGGGGTATCGCTGTTTTTAATCGTCTCCTCGGCGTCCAAAATTCCGTTTATGCGGTCTATCGCAGCCCGCCCCCGTTGAAGGTGATAATAGGCACTTGAAAATGACTTGGCGGGGTCGATAACTGTGAAAAAGGCGTAGAGAAAAGCGATGAAACTTGATGCTGTCAAGCCTTTGTCAGGATTTTCAATGTGTATTTCTACTTGTTTAAAACCAAACCAGACCAAAACACAGACGGTAGTAATGCCCAAAAACTCCGTTAAAGGCGATGACAAATCCCGCCGACGCAGGGCTTTAGTCATGGCGTTGCGGAACATATTATTTTCTAAGCTAAATTTTCCAGTTTGGTATTTTTCGGCGTTAAAACCCTTGATGACGCGTACACTGCCGAGCGTTTCATCCAAAACGGTCATCATATCACCCATTTTACGTTGAGTGAGAGCGGATTCTTTTTTAAGTGTTCTACCAATACCGCCAATAATAATGGCAGTTATGAGTATTAAAACAAGCACAAAACCCGTTAAAACGGGTGAAATATAGACCATTATCGATATTGCCCCAATAATCAGCAAGGGCTCACGCACTATAGTTTCGAGGACATTCAAAATACTCCATTCCACCTCCATTACATCGTTGGAAATGCGGCTAATCAAGTCTCCTTTGCGCTCGTCACTGAAATAACTGAGGGGTAGGCTCAACGTTTTTTCGTAGAGCTTTTGACGAATATCGCGCACTATGCCCGTGCGCAAAGGCGTCATAAAAAACAGAGCGAGATAGCGGAATAGGTTTTTTAATAAAAATAAAAAAACCAAGCTGCCACACACATAAATCAAGGCTTTTTCTTTTCCAAATATTTCAATAATATGCCCTAATTGGTAGTAAAATAAATCGGTCAATGTCTTTATATTCCATTGAAAATCAGGCTTTTGTGTGGGTGGAATGGATTGACCTAAAAGAATTTGGAGGAACGGAATCAACATCGGGATACTCACAATATTGAAAAAAACCATGAGAATATTGCACACCACATTGAGCGTGATATAGCCTCTATAGTTTTTGGCATATTGTAATATTTGAAAAAGAGATTGCATATAAGTAATTGGTAATCAGCTTTATAAAGATTTTGAAACCTTATAAGGCTTTTTTTTCATTGTATTTAAAAAATAAGGCTTGCATAAATATAAAGGCACGATGAGCAACATAGTCCCCCAAGTAATCAGCTTAAAATATTGTCCATAATTATACAATTCACGCCCGATAATGCCATCCGTGGAGCCGGTTGTCAAAAGCCAAATTATCGTAAAAAGAGTAACAGTAGTGTAAAAAAGGCTTTTATTTTTGAGATAAAACCCCGTTTTTTTCATCATCATTAAGCTGAATAGGACGTAAGCAGAAGCGGGTAAAATCAAAATAAAAGCGTATTTCTGTTGATGCGGGAATATCAATGCCATGGCAATCATCAAATAACTGACTTCCCAAAACAGCCTTTTTTTCTCATTTATGGCTATAAATGGCTTAGTTTTTAAAAACATAAGCGTTAATCCTATGAAAAATAGTCGTACTAAATTCAACACCATCACCATTGCCGAGTTATCCAAATCCACAAAATGCCGATTCATGTCATAGCGGGTCACATCATTGGTAAAAAAAGCGGGGATAAAACCCGACAAGCTGTGAATGCTTTCAGCAATGACATTCTGTTTTATCGTAAAATCATCATTTGCGGGGTTCAAAACGATTGCCCACTCTTTTAACATCATCAAATAGTCATTCCAAGTGTATAATACTGAGGGGGTGATGAGAAACAGGAAAATAAACCCCACGGTCGCCAAACCCGCTTGCCAATATCGTCGCCAAAACAAATACGGTAACATCACTAAAGGCATTAATTTGATAGTAATCACGGTCGCTAATAGCGCACCTGCCCAAGCCCATTGCCGTTTTATGGCAAATCGCAAGGATTCTAATGAGCCGTATAACATGATAATAGTCGCTTGACTCAAATCAAAATTGTATAAAATAAAACGGGTGGAAAATAAAAGCGTCCCAAATACCCACCAACGGTATTCTTTCCTTGTGAAGCTTTTTTTAATATCTAAAAAAACGATGATTAAATCAAAAATTCTGAAAAGGATGACCATATTAATCACGAGCCACAACGCATCCGCTACTTTTAAAGGCAACCATGAAAAAGGCATTAAAATGAAAGCGAAAAAAGGGGAGTAACTGTATTCACACCATTCATCGCTACTCGGATTGACGAGGTAAGGCACGTGATAAATCATTTTACCAGCACTCAATGCCTTAGACGCACCCCAATAAACGGCAAAATCACCAGCACCCAATACAAGCACCCGAATGAAGTAAACGAGTACCAACACCACT
>JANMYC010000586.1:0-2357 GCA_031381715.1 Saprospiraceae bacterium | reverse complement strand
GAAAATGGTATTTGTACCGATAATGACCAGTTGAGAATTCAAGCCATTAAAGATTATCTGACGGTAATTCAGGATGCCATAAAAGAAGGCGTCCACATTGAGGGTTATATTCACTGGTCAACTTTCGATAATTTTGAGTGGAATTTAGGTCCCACCTACCGCTTTGGATTAATGCGCACCGACCTTGTGACTAAAGATAGAATAGATACTGAATCCGCTCGTTTTTATGAAAAAGTAACGAAAGCGAATTCAGTGGATGTTTAAATTTAAAAAATCAGCCCCCCTACCCCCAAAGGAGGAGTTCCGCTCAGTAAACATAAAAAATACTCGAAAATGCACAATTTTGGCATTTTTCGAGAGGAACTCCCCCTTTGGGGGTAGGGGGGCTACGTTTTTAAATTTAAAAAGCCTGATAGAATCATCCATCAGGCTTTTTTAATATTAATAACTCATTGAAAATCAATAAGATGAAGGCGTATATTCATATCTTTCCCAAGCTATCGTGCGCTCATTTTCATCTTTTTTATTCGTAGAAATAAGTCTTCCAGCAGAATCATAATTAAAAGCTTTACGGCTGTAGTTGTTTTCAATCAAGTTCACTCTTTGCTTATCATCATACTCATATCGCTCGATATTGGGCGCTCCACCTTTTTGCTTTTGCATCAAAAGCAAATCGCCGTCATATACCCAAGTGATGCCTTTTCCGTTTTCAAAAGTTTCATCAATCAAATGCTTTTTATCATCATAGGCATTTAAAAAACGGGTAGTTGTACCGTTCGTTACGCGTGTCGTGTGGCGCGTATTTTCATCTACCCATTCTACTTTATCCGTAATCGTCACCTTTTCAGCCAATTTTCGGATAACTGATTCTTGAAGACGGTTTTTAACATCGTACACCATTTTTTCGGATACATACATTGAACCATCTGGACGGTTGGTCTTAGATTCCGTCATATTACCGTTTTTATCGTAGGCGTAAGTGGTGGTCAATATCTCCTTCCCTTCCTCTCTCTTTTCAATAACCAAACCCTCTGCATTGAATTTGTACAAAGTTCTCCACACCATGCCTTGGGTTGCCTCACTCGAATCAGTCTTGACTATTTGAGTGAGATTGTTGTTTTTCACATAATCTTTATCCAAAACATCACCCATGAAAGGACGAGTTGAAAGGTAGGCTGCGGAATAAATCGCAATTACAAAAATACATTTCATCATGATCATACTTATTTGTAGTTTTTTTTGATTCAGTGTAAATTCATAAATCCAAAAATCAAACCACAATTCATTATTTATTTACCCCTCAGTATTTTTAGTAAAAAACGGTATATTTTACTTTTGTTTAAACAATAATATGATTGAGTTGTCTTTCGACCCGACGTATTAATCTGAGAAATTAATGAGCCTGTCATTAAAAAGTAACCTTTTATTTCAATTTTGCTTGATTTTTCAACCCTTTTTTCTCCAAAACGCGGGTTAATTTAAAACCTAAAACGGGAAAGAAATTCCCTAATTTGGCAGTCAATCCCCTTGACGAAGGCACCAGTATCTCTATTTTTTTATGGGTCAGAGCTTTTTGAAAAATAGCAATTTCAATATCTTTTACCGTTAAAAATTTATTTCCAGAGAAAGTCATCGCCGCCGCTTCGTAACCCAATTGAAGGGTCAACATATCAGTTTTAACTAAATCAGGACAAATCACGGATACATCAATCCCTTTTGCATTCAACTCAGGCACAATCGAAAGGGTAAATCCCCGAACGGCGTGCTTAGAAGCAGAATAAACCGATAAGCCATGAATAGGCGCAACACCCGCCAAAGATGAAAAATTAATGATGTGTCCACTCCCCTGTTTTATCATCATTTCAGCCGCGAACTTCGTACCATATAGCACACCTTTAGTATTTATATCTATTTGATAATCAATGCTTTCTGTATCCATTTCTTCTACGAAACCCGGTGTAATGACACCCGCATTATTGATACAAATATCCAATCGACCGAAGTTTTCCGATATTTGAGCCATCACCGCTTGCCAATCTTGAGCCTTCGATACATCCAATTTCACAATCAGCATCCCCTCAGTATCCCAGTCTTTTAAAGCCGTTTTTAATGCCTCAATATCAATATCCGTAGCAATGACGGAATAGTTTTTTTTATAAAAACACTCCGCCAGATGTCGCCCAATCCCTTTAGCGCACCCCGTTATTAAAACTACTTTCGGTTGGTATCCCATTTTTTACGTAAAATTTTGGGTAATATACAAAATATGGGAATGTCCACGACATTAAAACGGGTGCTAAAACACATTTTTTACCTAAAATACTTAGAGCCTGCCCCGATTTCTCGGTGGGAGTATT
>JANMYC010000568.1:0-3864 GCA_031381715.1 Saprospiraceae bacterium | reverse complement strand
CTCCTTAAAATGACAAGTGCATTTAACTGGTTTTTGGGCAATAACCACTTGCATCAAATCATTTATAACCCCTGTACAGGCGGTTGCTATGACGGATTGGAAGAAGAATCTGTGAACTTGAATCAAGGAGCGGAATCCACGGTGAGTTATTTAATGGCACGATTAACCATCGAAAATTACAGAAATTAATTGGAAAATGCGTAAATCGGTAGCGATAGTGGTAGCGCATCCTGATGACGAAACTCTTTGGGCAGGCGGGATAATATTGAGTAACCCTTCATGGCAGTATTTCATTATTTCCCTCTGCCGAAAAAGTGATGCAGAACGTGCTACTAAATTTTATAAAGCTCTAAAAGTTCTTCAAGCGGAAGGTGTTATGGGCGATCTTGATGATGGAAGTGAACAAACTCCCTTGGAGGAAAAGGAAGTGGCAAATGCGATTTTAGATTTATTACCTCAAAGGCATTTTGACCTCATTATTACACACGACCCAAGCGGCGAATACACCAAACACCTCCGACATGAAGAGACCAGCAAAGCCGTTATTTCGCTGTGGCATTCTGGAAAAGTAACTACCAAAGAGCTGTGGACTTTTGCCTATGAAGATGGCAACAAAGCATATTTTCCGAAAGCCATTGAAAAAGCAGCTATTTACACTATTCTTTCAGAACCCATTTGGGAGGCGAAATATAATTTGATAACCCAAACGTATGGTTTCAGAACCACGAGTTGGGAAGCACAGACAACACCCAAAGCAGAAGCCTTTTGGCAGTTTTTAAATGCATCTGAGGCTGTAAAATGGCTCGATAAAAGAGGGGTTTTAGGGTAAAATACTGAGGGGGTATAGATTTTTTAATGGGCATTTTAAGTAGTTGGGCTAAAATAACCGACAATTTCTTTTTTAAGTCGGCTCTCAAAATTATAGAAAATACTCCGCTGCGCTCCGCATTTTCCATAATTTTAAGCCCGACAGAAATTGTCGATTATTTTTAAACGCCTACTTATTTCTTAGAATGTACAATATTCATACATGAAAGTATTGGTTTTATATGATTACCCTCCTTCGCCAGGCGGGTTGGCTACACAAGGTGACCTTTTATACAAGGGATTACTCGAATTGGGCGTCGATGCCCATGCTGTCCACTCTGAATCCGAGCAGGAAAAAGAATGGTATTACCGTTGGTTTAAACCCGACGTGGTAGTCGGAATAGGATATTGGGGGCATATACCACAGTTGGTTTTACACTCACAGAAGCATGGGGTACAGCCCGTTCCGTGGTTGGTTGCTAATGGTTATATCGCCAATTATCAAGATGTTTTAAATAAACTTCCCTTGATATTGGTCACATCGCATTGGGTAAAAGAAATGTACGTCAGAGATGGAATCAAAGGAGATAATATTGAAGTATTGCCCGTTGGATGCGATACCGATGCTTTTATTCCTTTTAAAAAAGATAACCCTAAAATAGCAGCCGTGCGCGAAGCGTTTGGCATTTCACCCGATGATTTAATGATACTTACTGTGGGGGGTGACGCCGCTTCAAAAGGTGCAAGAGAAGTCATGCAAGCACTGGCAACTTTGGACAGAAAAGTACCCAACTGGAAATACGTCTGCAAGGTATGGCCTCAACCACGGACGGCATTTCAAAATTCCGAAGATTTGAAATTAGCTCATGAACTCGGGATTGAAAAAAAAGTCACGTACGCCACTAATACGATTTCAAGGGATTTTATGCCTTATTTGATAGCGGCATGTGATATTTATGCGGCTCCATCTCGACTCGAAGGTTTTGGAATGCCTCAAGTAGAAGCTGGTGCCTGTGAAAAACCCGTCATCGGCATAGAAGCTATGGGTATGTTGGATACTTTGATACAAGGTAAAACGGCATTTATGGCAGGCGTTGCAGAAAGAATTGTAGTGAACGGCGTAACACTCGGCAAAGAATCAGGCTTTGAAGAGAACCATAAAATAGTTTTCACTGAACCCCGCACGGTAGATTATCGAGCCAATGTTCAAGACATCGCCAAGTATTTACAGATTTTAATGAATGATAATGTCTTACGTCAAAAAATGGGCAAAACCGCCAGAGAGCACGTTGTGGAACATTTTGACTACCGCATTGTCGCCAAACGATTTGTAGAAATAATGACCAATAAATTAGGAATAAAATAACTCCTTAGTCATGGCTCTGGCTTGATGGAGCGAGACGCACCGTATTTCATCGCTATCTAAACATCTAAAATCTTGCAAATTGTAAATGTAATAGAAATAGAAGCTGCTAAAAAAGCTGCCATTGAAGTCTTGCTTCACAATGCCCATGGACCATTTCACGGGCTTCCACGGACGGCTGGCTGGGGATACCCAGAGCCTTATACCCGAGATTTGTTGTTTTCAATTCTCGGAATTGCTGTTTCCGAAAATCAAGTATTACTCGACAGTATTCGTAAAGTATTAGAAACTTTAGCAAAAAATCAAACCGAAAAAGGGCATATACCTTCATTGGTGCATGACAAAGACGACCGCGGGTCAAGTGATACGACACCTTTGTTTTTACTGGGTGTTGGCATTTTTAGAAAAGTGACAAGTGAAGCGAATTTTTTAGATGTTGCCGTCCAAAAAGCTTTAGTTTGGATGGAATATCAAAGCCCATCTGATAGATATTTAGTGGCACAGCAACCCACAAGCGATTGGCGTGACGAGCAATGGGTACTTGGGTATGGTTTATTTGTGAATACTTTGGTTTATAGTTATCTTAAAATATTAGGATATAATGAAAGAGCCGAAAAAGTACGCTATGAAATGAGTCGTTTTACCATTACGGGCGGCACGATACACCACCATGTTCACGAAGGTCTTGTTGTGAAACATAAACCGTATTACGCTTTTTGGTCTTATAAAATTCATAGTAGCGAACGGTTTGATTTGCTGGGTAACAGTCTTGCAATTTTATCGGGTATAGCCTCACCTTCTCGGGCAGATGATATGATTTCGTGGATAGAAGCAGAGTGCGAGAGTATGAAAAAAAGAGGAGATTTAGTAGTAAATTTGCCGCCTAATTTCTTTCCTTTTACTAATCCCGAAGACCCTGATTGGCATCCTCGATACGCCACTTTTAATAATCCAGGTGATTACCACAATGGTGGTATTTGGCCTTTCATATGTGGACTTTATATAGCGGCTTTAGTGGCGGCCAAAAGGTATAAACTTGCTGAGGAAAAGCTCGTGGCATTGACAAATTGCATAAAATTAAGTTCTGATACTGAGGGGGTCGCTTTTGGTTTCAACGAATGGATAAAAGCCCAAACGGGTGAGCCAATGGGACAAAATTGGCAAACTTGGAGCGCTGCATTATACTTATACGCGGCTAAATGTATTGAAGAGAAAAGGACACCTTTTTTTGATGAAATGCGCATTTGAACACGCACTGAACATAAATAAAATGAAGATAAAATACCCTATTCAACATCCTTACACCCATTCTGTTGAGGATATTGTACAGTTATTTCAGACGGATGCGGTTGCTGGTATTACTACATCAGAAGCGGGAAAACGCGCAAAAGTATTTGGTTTAAACGTCTATCAAACCCAGAAGACTAAACCTATTTGGTTGATGATTCTTCAGCAATTTAACAGCCCAATTGTGTATTTATTGGTCTTTGGTGCGGGAGTTTCTATTTATTTTCAAGATTATATTGAGGCAATTGCAATCGGAGTAGTCATTTTAGTGAATGCCATAATTGGGTTTTCAATGGAGCTGCAAGCCCGCAGTTCCATGAATGCTTTGAAAGAAATGGATGTGATATTGTCAAAAGTTATCAGAGACGGTAAAGTTCAAGACATTCCTTCCGAGCAACTGACCATTG
>JANMYC010000563.1:0-4176 GCA_031381715.1 Saprospiraceae bacterium | reverse complement strand
GGCCCATCGGCTAATCAATACGGTACGCTTGCATTTGAAGACGCTTTCCCTTCAAGAGGTGATTATGACATGAATGATATGATTATTGATTATAATTTTGAAGAAAGATCGAATGCAGCGCATAAAGTTACACAACTCAGAGCTACGCTGATTTTGAAAGCAATGGGTGCAAGCTATCGCAATGGGTTTGGTTTTGAATTACCAATCGCACCCAATAAAGTAGCTTCAGCTACAGGGATGAAAATCAAAGAAAATATCGTCAATATTTCTGGGAATGGCACTGAAGCAGGTCAAACTAAGGCGGTTTTCATAGCCTTGGATAATGGTTATAATTTCATGAGTTCTCCTGTGGGTGGGTTTGTGAATACAGAAAAAGATAAAGCGGCGGTTAAATATGATACTATTCGATTAGCCATCAATTTTACTGAGGGGATAGATAAATCTGTACTGGGTAGTGCACCTTATAATCCATTTATCTTTGTCAATAAAGAGAGAGGTCGTGAGGTACATCTTCCGGGTAAAACGCCTACTACTTTAGCGAATACGGCATTATTCAAAACCGGTGATGATGATTCAGGTAATGGTAAATATTATCAAACGAAGAAGTTCTTGCCTTGGGCTATCAATATCACTCAACCTTTCAGTTATCCAGCGGAGAAAATGTCTATTAATAGTGCATTTTTAAAATTCAATCAATGGGCTGAAAGTAATGGTGTGCAGTATATTGATTGGTATCAGAATAAAACCAATTACCGAAGAACAGAAAAAATATACTGACAAACTATCTTCTTTTTCATGTTATTATTAAACCGATACTTTCAGTATCGGTTTTTTATTTTGACGCCTTTGCAATACTTAAGTTTTCACTTCTCTTTCAATACTTAAATTTCTGCAATTCAAATATGATGTGTGCCATAAAGTTAGAACCCACATATTAAGGATTTGAAAACCCGTAATATAGGTAACTGGGCGGAAAAGCCTTTTTTGTCGTGTACTTAGATTTTTTTGGTAAATTAAAATAGTCCGAAAGGTCTTAAAAGATTAAAAATCGACATTTTATATTGCAAAATACCCTCTTTTCACCAAGTTGGACATAGGAAAAACAAGATAATATTATAAATAAAACTAATAGCGAGAATTGCCGCCATGACAATAAAAACAACTTGCAATATTCTTTTTATTAGCCTTGCTTGGCATCGGCGCACTATCCAGCGGTGTTGTATTAATCATATTTATTTAAAAAAAGGTTAATAATTTCACGCAATAATTTTGTTAAACAAATTTTTTTTACTTACTTTTATGAAAACGTTTGTTAATTATACGAAAGGCCGAAGAGTTCATTCTATTCGGTTTTTCTACAGAGCCCAATAAAAAAATTAAAATACAATTCTATACGTAAAACGGAATTGCATAAGTGGAAAATTAATCGCTTTTTCTTAAGGTTTTTGCGTGAATTGGTTTGTTTATAAACCGAATAGTGTTTTGCTATTCGGGTTTTTTTTTGATATTTCATTGATTTAACAACTATATTCCTGAGAAATAATGTAATTAATTGTGTTTATTTGTTTTAGTAGAGGTGGTTAATATTTTCTTTAATCACCTTTTTTGCTTGATTTTAAAAGACTACGAAGTTCGCCTGATTTATAATTTGTACATAATTTTGCATTAGACCTTTGATACTCAAAGGTCTTTTTTATTTAACTCCTTTATTTCAGCTCTATCGCAAATAAGCCATATTATCCATTTACTCACCTCTTGATACAATTCAGATGTCGCCTTTGATATCGCTCTCAAAGAGTTAGTGACTTCTTTATCATCAATGCGCACGGAGACTGTCCGCTGCTCTATTTTTTCAGCCATGTTAAAATTAATTTTTGGGGCGATGATATCTTCAAATATACATTAAAAAAATATTCAACAAAGTGTCGTAAAAACCTTGTTTAAACAAAACAATTATTATTTATTTGCTCAGTTTTGTGTTCTATGTTTTTTGTGTTTGTTCCTTTGTAGTAAGCCGTTTAGCTAACTCCTAAGCGGCTTTTTTAAATTAAAATTTATTGCATTATAAAAATGCTTCACCTATATTTGCTTCAATAAATAAAATCAATTATTCAAGACCTTTTAGTACAGTGATACTTTCTGGTCTTTTTTTTGCCCATTTTTGAAAAATTAAACATATTAGAATAAATAATAAAATGGGCATAGCATTTCATATAAATTGAATATGAAATGATGATTGCGCCATTGTGTCATACTAATGGTTTAAAATATTACACTTCATTGTTTAATGTTTTGAAATTTTGTAAAACCGCTTGGTTAAATGACTCAGCGGTTTTTTTATTTCAATTCGATATCAAATAATTCATTCACTTTTATCCGTATCACCAAACCCAAATTTTTGATATCTTCTTGCTACAATGCATTGGCAAGCATATGTACTTGAGCACGGCGTTTGGGTCATGCGTCCCCACTGGATATCCGCTTCATTGAAGCGCTGTTGATGCTGGAGCATCAATAAATTATCACTGATAATTAGCTTTCACGAGTTCAAGCCAATCAAATATTCCATTGACCAGCCTTTTGAAAATACAATTTGGTCTGTTTGGCGATATACCAAGCTGCACACATAAGTCAAGCACGCTACAAATATCAAATCCAATAATCTGAAGAGCATTCCCAACATATAATTGCATTTTCCACAAGGGGCGATACTTCAACTGACTAGTATGATATGAGTGATTGGGAATTAAATGCGATCAAATCCCTATTATACTGAAAGGGCTTCATGAATTATGTGGGGCTTAATTAAACAACATATCCTTTCAGCGATACGCATTGAGTATTAACATAACTACAGTTAACGAAATTATCTCCACCTACCTACCTTTTTTAGGGTAATACAAGAGATACAAGAACAGCTATTCCTGCCTTTACCTACTCGAGTCATATGATTGCCACTCATGATGATGAGCGATGGGTTCAAGTTGTTCAAGTTGTTCAAGCCAATTATGAAATCTCCACAACCATTTATGCTCGACAGCTATTCGACAAACACACCCCAGCAACACCCTCCCCATTGAAGCAGGTAATAAAAAGCCTATTCTCAGTATTTTCTCAGTATTTCTCGGTATTCGTATTCTTTCGAAAAAGACCGTTACGATGCAAGCGATTCAAGTATTCTCGATACAATACAATATTAGCTACGAAGCCTTAACTATGAACGACATCGTATTGAGCACCGTAAACCTCGATGAAGCCATCGCAAAGTTTATCGACCTCTCGAAGCCTATGCCCGATACCATCGAGCCTATTAACGTTATCCGTAACGATAACGGCGATGTTTCACAGGTCGCCAAGCGTATCGAGCCGTCGTTCGGTACATCAACCAATTTTTAAGGAGCAAAAAACGAATACCATGTTTAAACTATACGAATACATCAAAATGAAATTATACTATCTTCGAGTATTTGAGCATCCATTGGTAGCGCAGTTGTTTTACATCATCGACGCCGACATCGAACGGCTTCGAGATTTACAGGCCGAAATCAAAAGATTACGAGCCAGAAACAAGCAACTCCGAGCCGAATACGTTCAGCTAATCAATGAGCGATTATCGGGAATAGACGAGGATGCTCGAATAGCCTTCGAGATACACTCGAAAGAAGTACCCACCGTGCCAAAGCGATTACTGAAATCTGCATACACCGCACGCACAATTCGTCAAAAGGCCCCGTTACTATGGGAATGATTCAAGTATTCTCGATGATACACCGTATTCGATACGTGATACAGTCCAGTCATTTGCGCCAAATGACTTAAAAATGACTGTATTTTAGCAATTTTATTCACGACTATCGAATCTCTAGATAATCTCTCGACAAAAAATCGAAAAATGCAGTCATTTGGCGCAAATGACTTAAAAATGACTGCATTTTAGCAATTTTGCTCACGACTATCGAATCTCTCGATAATCTCTCGACAAAAAATCGAAAAATGCTGTCATTGACGCCAAATGACTGCATTTTTCATAAATCGTTTCAAAATCATTTCAAAGTGGGTATCAGAACCTTCGACAGGTTCTCGGTAAACCTCGACAGATTCTCGACAAATCACCCTATTTTACGCTTTGTGCAATCCAGTCATTTACGCCAAATGACTGCATTTTTCATAAATCGT
>JANMYC010000549.1:0-2906 GCA_031381715.1 Saprospiraceae bacterium | reverse complement strand
AAACAATACAACAATATAGTCATACGACAATTCTCTTTATTCACCTTTCAATGTAAAAGAATAGTTTTCCATAATAGGATTAATCAATAGCTTTTTGCAAGCTGTATCTACTTTTTCACGAGCATCTGTTTCACTCTCAGCGGCGATGACCAAGCGAATGTGTTTACCAATGCGGACATCTTCGACACCCGAAATGTCAATGTGATTCATGTTATTTGCAACCGTTTTGCCTTGTGGATCAAGAAGTTCCTTATGTGGCATGACATCTATTTCAGCGATGAATTTCATAATTAATTGACTATAAATGATAAATGAATATTTCTTTTACTTTCAAAATAAGTAGGCGTATAAAAATAAACACTGCTATCGTCGGGCTGAAAAATATACAAAATGCGGAGCAAAGCGGAGTATTTTGTATGTTTTTTAGAACCGACTTAAAAAGATAGCAGTGTTTATTTTAGCCCAACTACTTAACCACTCAGAAATCAGTGATTTACTGAGGGGGTCATCTTTTTATGGTATAAATTATTAAAAATATTGATAACTACATAAAGTATCATAACAAGCGATAATGCCACTTCTTTAAAAACGACGACCAATAATAAAGATAAAATGAGATAAGCTATTTTCATTTTATCCAAACCACCTTTCATACTAAACATCGGGATTTCTGAAACCAACAGATACGATGAAATAGGAATTAAACAATAAATAAAAACTGGATTCGATACCAAGTAAGCTAACCCGAATGAATTATGTTCTGCAATAAGCATCAAGCCAACGAAAAAAACAGTATTTGAGGGCGTATTTAGCCCTATGAAACTTTTGGTCTGTCGTGTATCAATATTGAATTTGGCTAAGCGCAAGCAAGAGAAAAGAGTCACTACAAAAGCCAGTAAAGTACTCAGTGAAAAATTTGAATTGGACACATCTTTCAATCCCAAAATCACGGGTGTCGTGTCATGCCATTTAAGCAATTCAAAAATAATCACCCCGGGCACCACACCAAACGATACCATATCAGCTAATGAATCCAATTGCAAGCCCAATGGAGAGCTCACACCCAATTGGCGGGCAGCAAAGCCGTCCAAAAAATCGGCAATTAAAGAGATACCCGTGAAAAAAGCCCCCTCAGTATATTGCCCATTGAGTATACTTACAATCGTACAACAACCACAAAAGAGGTTGAGCAAAGTAAGCGTATTAGGAATATGTTTCTTCATGAATATAAATATTTGGCGATAGTCTCCGATACGAGGGTGTAAAAGTACGAAAAAAATAAAAGGCTTGGTAATAACACTATACCTTTTTAATAGAAAGTCAATTTAAAGTATTGACATAAATTTCTTATGCACCCGTATGAAGTGTATCTTTTTCAATGGATTATTCTTCAATTATTTAAATCAGTTAGTTAGTGTTCTTAAGGATGTCGAAAGATAATATTAGATTTATTACCAATGTTAGATATGACCCAATTTCGTAAATGAGCTTTAATACTTAAAACTTCTGCAACAATCTTTAGCGCGTTCCATTTCAATAAAGCAAAAAAACTTGAGTAAAATCAGAGAGTTTGTTCAAAGTTTTATACTTTTTGATGAAATTTATTGAAAAAAGTTGTGATTCGCATCATTGAATATGAAAGAGGTCTTTTTTAAATGAGGTATTCTACACTTAGAGCGTCCAATTCTTTTATATTTGCAGGCGTTTTTAGATATTTTAAAGAAATAATTAGTAAAATTTTATGATAAAAAAGCTTTCGATAGTCATACCAGCCTATAATGAGGAAAGGACGATTCATCTGATATTGGACAGAGTAAAAGCTGTGACTTTGGTAGATTCAATTGAAAAGGAAATCATCATTACCAACGATTGTTCATCGGATGATACTGAGGGGGCTATTTTATCATACATTAAAAAGAATCCTGAGCTGAATATCATGTATCTTAAACATGAAAAAAATCAGGGAAAAGGAGCTGCTTTGCACACGGGAATTCAACATGCTACGGGCGACTTTGTCATTATTCAAGATGCAGATTTGGAGTACGACCCGCGTGAGTACAATATTTTACTTCAACCCATTTTAGATGAATTTGCGGATGTCGTGTACGGTTCACGTTTTATAGGTGGTAAGCCGCATCGGATTTTATTCTTTTGGCATTCAATCGGTAATAAATGGTTGACTTTCTTATCCAATATGCTCACTAATTTGAACTTAACGGATATGGAAACGTGCTATAAGTTATTTAAAAGAGAAGTCATTCAGCAACTAAATTTAAGAGAAAATCGCTTTGGATTTGAGCCTGAGGTAACGGCGAAAGTGGCTCGAATTCCCAATATCCGCATTTATGAAGTGGGGATTTCATATTACGGAAGGTCGTACGCTGAAGGCAAAAAAATAGGTTGGAAAGATGGTTTTAGAGCTATTTATTGCATATTGAAATATAATTTTATAAATTAGGACAAATGTTCTAAAAAAGAGAATATCTGCGTTTTTTTTAAATAAAACAATGTATTTGTTTGGTTTTTGTTGGTTTTCAAGTATTTTAAATGAAATACGACAATTGTAGAATCGGATATTTTAATCTAAAAACCTTATTTGAATTCCAATTAAAGATAGTAAAATGGTTTTTTATAAAAATAGACCATTTGTTCTAATAAGTGAAATTTTGCTGATTATTTATGTCGAGAAACAGAAAAAAACGGAAAGGGAAGACCGGGTTGCCACCGGGCACATTGGTCTATACTGGTGACACTCATGTAATGAATCCAGACGTTACTTTAATGTCATATAATGAAAGTATTATATCAGAGAAATTATTGAAAGGAATGGAGTGCAACCCGCTTCCTACTGAGGGGATAGTCACTTGGTACGATGTAAGAGGCCTGAATGATGTCGCGCTCGTTGA
>JANMYC010000046.1:0-4587 GCA_031381715.1 Saprospiraceae bacterium | reverse complement strand
CTTTTTTCCGTTTTTACTGATTTTTCTTCAGCTTTCATAGGCAAATATGGAGCATACACATCGTTTACTTCATTTTCAACGGTAGATTCAATGATGGCTTCATCAAATACTGCATCCGCCGCTTTATTGATTTCCTCCTTAAAACCTTGTTTGAGCGACTCGGCTACCCCCTCAGTAATAATGCCATTTTCCATTAAAAAATGCTCAAAAGTATCAATTGGGTCTTTGATTTTCCACGCCTTTTGCAAATCGCCCGGCACATATTTCGTTCCCGAAGCTTCCTCATGCCCTCTAACTCTAAATGTTTTCATTTCAACCAAAACAGGTTGAGGGTTTTCACGCATTTCAGCAGCCAGTTCTGAGATAGTTTTATAGACCTCTAAAATATTATTACCGTCACACACAACACCCTTCATGCCATAACCAATTGCCCTATCCACCAAATCTTTACAAGCATATTGCTCATTGGTGGGGGTTGAAAGACCGTATTGATTGTTTTCTATGATAAAAATGACTGGCAATTTCCAAACACTCGCCACATTCAAGGCTTCGTGAAATTCACCTTGAGATGTTGCGCCCTCACCCGTAAAGGCTAAGGATACTTTTTTTTCTTTTTTTATTTTATGTGCCAATGCCACGCCTGCCGCCAATGAGAGCTGAGGACCTAAATGGGAAATCATCCCTACAATATGGTGTTTCATAGTGCCAAAATGAAACGACCTATCTCTGCCTTTAGTGAAACCATTGGCTTTTCCTTGCCATTGAGAGTACAAATTACTGAGGGGTACTTGCCGAGTAGTGAAAACCCCAAGATTGCGATGCATGGTAAATATCAACTCGTCGTCTTGCAAAGCCGCCGTGCAGCCGACTGAAATAGCCTCTTGACCTACGCCCGAAAACCATTTTGAGACTTTACCTTGACGCAGTAAAATCAACATTTTATCCTCTATTTGCCTTGGATAAATGAGTTTTTTATATAAATCCTTTAATTTCTCGTCGCTTAAACCTTCCCGATTGAAGGTAATGGGTGCAGGCAATGTGAGTATTTCTGACATGATTTTATTTGGTTATATTCGATTACTTTTCAATATTAAAACCTTATTTTTCAATTATTGGTTCTTCAATTATCTCTTCTGGATTTATTTCCTCTGGTGCTTCCATAACACCCAATACTTTTACTAAAAAATATTGCCCCAGTACGCTATCTCGAGTAGAAGCATTAACAAATTGAGTTGTCATATTCGAAACAGAAAAAGTATTACCCGTTTCCACAAATTTTAAGTCCCAATTGGCGGTTTGCAATTCTGTTAAGCCTTTTTCATCCGTCAGTAACCAATCATCTATTCCTACTTGATTAGCAGAATCTTTATTTTCTACAATTCGTCGAGAATAGAACTGCAAAGAGCTTGTCACTGGATATTTATACGTAAAGAATTTATCTTTTGCCAAATTTTGCCTCCTAATATAACGCCCAACTTCACTTCCTTCTTGAAATTTCAATAATTCATGATAAAAATACAGGCTTGCAAAAACATTGATTGCCAAGATAGTGTAAGCAGTAGTAAAAAACAAATGCCTTTTTTGGATAGCTGCAATGATAAGAATGGACATCAAAAAGCCTGTTATACTGAGGGATAGGTTATTTGAAGGGAAAACAAAAAGTAACACCACTATCGGAATCGCCCACATAGCAGCTACTAAAATCCACTGAAATGAATTCATGATTTTCCCAACAAAACCACCATTTTTTTCAAAAACCAATACATAAACGAATCGTGCCGTAATGACTGCGGCTAAAGGATAAACAACAAAAATGTAATGTGGCAATTGATATTTCGATGACGCCAAACTCACGTAACCCAGAAGCACACCACCAATTGAAATATATTCATTCCTTTCAAAATTAGGTAAAAATGGCTCTTTTTTAAAAAAATTAAGAATGGAATTTATCAAACCTCCCACCAAAAAGAGAATCCAAGGTGCAAATGACCACAACATCGTTTCAAAAAGATAACTGAAATAAACAGCATTTTGCCATTTGTTTTCGCCCGTTATGCGACCAAAGCTTTGAGTCCAAAAGAAAAAACGTAAGCCCGATGTCCCCGTTTTACCATCAATAACTTTCTCTGGGTGCATATCAAATTGTTGATACAGTCCAATGCACATTGGCAGCAAAACGATGCCTATCACTAAGAGTCCCCACAAGTATTCGAGTCTCAAAAAGTTTTTGTACTCCTTTTTAACTATAAAATGAACAGAAAAAGCCAAACCCGGAATGATTAGAGCAACCGGTCCCTTGGATAACATTCCGAATCCTATCCCAATAAAACCCAATAGAAAATGCCCCCATTTATTAGTTAAAAAAGCTGCTGATAATTGCCAAAAGGTAAACGCCACGCAGCCCATCAGTAAAGTATCAGTCCGACAATCATTTGTTATTAAAAAAAGAGCTTGTGTAGTCGCTAGTATTATGGCTGATAGTTGAGCAATTGTTTCATCATAATAAAGTTGAGCAAAACGGTAAGTTGAATAGATGGCCAACAAAGCAAAAAGAAAAGAAGGAAATTTATAACCGAAATTACCAACCCCAAATATTTTCATACTCAAGCTTGAAAGCCAAAAAATTAAAGGGGGTTTATCGAGATAGTCCTTTCCATGCTCAAATACTTGGAGATAACTACCCGATTCAAGCATTTCTCTACTCATTGACGCATATTGAGCTGCATCAATGTCCATTATATTAACAGTGCTACCCATCAAATAAACGATAGCTATCAACCCTAATAACTGCCAAAACTGTTTATCACTCATTATTAATATTTGATGCAAAGAAAAAGAAAACCCCTCAGTTTTAATCAAAACTGAGGGGTCAATCTATTATTTTAAAAGAAAATTTTATGCAACTTTCTCGTCATCTTTGCCAGTAAGATCATCTATCTTTTCAGAAACAGCATCTTTTACACTGGCAACTTTATCAGTAACGGCATCTTTCGCAGCTTCAAATTTATCACCAATGTTCAAGTCACCTACTGTACCCGCAACAGCGTCCTTTGCAGCTTCAAACTTGTCTGCAACAGCATCTTTCGCAGCTTCAAATTTGTCACCAATGTTCAAGTCACCTACTGTATCAGAAACAGCGCCCTTTGCTGCTTCAAACTTGTCTGCAACAGCATCTTTCGCAGCTTCAAACTTTTCGCCAATGTTCAAGTCACCAACTGTACCAGCAACAGCGTCCTTTGCTGCTTCAAACTTATCAGCAACGGCATCTTTAGCGGCTTCAAATTTTTCGCCAATGTTCAAATCGCCAACAGCACCTTTTGCTGCTTCAAACTTGTCTGCTACTGCATCTTTCGCAGCTTCAAACTTTTCGCTAATGTTCAAGTCGCCTACTGTATCAGCAACTGCGCCTTTTGCTGCCTCGAATTTTTCAGCTACTTGACTGGTGATATTATCTAAGTTCAAATCATCCATTTTGTCAGCAACTGCATCTTTTGCTTGCTCTACCATTTCAGCAGCCTTGCTACCGAAAATTTTTTTAATGAAATCGAATGCCATGATATTCTGTTATTTATCCTCTTTTGAATTTCTTCAACAAAAAGGGTTGGTTTAAAATTATTGATTATGTTTTTTTTGACCTTTAAAAGCAATAAAGTAACACAAATATTAAAAAAAAAAAGAAAATAGCCTAATAGCTAACAATAATTTTGTTTTAAATAAAAGTGAATATTGTGTAAAATCAGCCCATGGCTTCGATTATATGTATTTTTATGCTATTAGAAGATTTAAATGCAGAATATTGAGTACATAAAAAATGGCTCGAAAGGATACAAAAAATAAAACCTACAAACGAAATCACGTTTGTAGGTTTTTATTTATTCTTATTTTGTAGCGTGAGAGGGGCTCGAACCCTCGACCTCAGGATTATGAATCCTGCGCTCTAACCAGCTGAGCTACCGCGCCATTTTTTGCGAGCGCAAAGGTAAAAAATATTTTTGTGAATAGAAAGAGGTAGGTTGATTTTTTTTAAAATTCTTGTGGAAAATGTTAAAAATCAGGTTGAAGTAAAAAAATAATCTTTATTGTGCGGAATGTCACAATAAAAAATTGATTTTAAAGATAGAAACATATAATTTTGAGAGTGAATTTGTGTTTATAAAGAAAAAAGAATGCAGCCCCCGTTTTTTAAATGATTTTAAAGGTGAGGAAGCACCTCTAAAATTTTGTAACTTTTTTTCATACATTCTAGTGAGGGTTGATTCAGGGGCTGCCTCTTCTTTTCTTAAAACATATTGAGTCATCAAACTAAATGCAAAACGTACCCCCTCAGTAATTCGCTGCTTGGGTAGTAAAAAAAAATTAATTTTTTTTTCAAGAGTCATTCTTATTGTAGGAATGGCTCTTGTTTTTTATGAAACTGAAATAACAAAACGCGGGGATTTCAGTTTTTAATTAAAAATCTCATATTTTGTTTTTATTTAGTAGCCGAATAATACAAAATGTTTTATTTTTGTTTTTATTAATTAACCTTAATTTTGTGCTCATAATTTTAAAAAGCAAATGAATTTTAAACTGATATCGAATTATGTG
>JANMYC010000444.1:0-2037 GCA_031381715.1 Saprospiraceae bacterium | reverse complement strand
GAAAAACGGATGGAACAAAATTCATTTTCACTATCAAAATTACCTAATTCTACGCCCAACTCCTGTAATTGCTTCTCTATTTCTAAAATTTTATCGTGCAAAGCAACATAATCCCCAATAGCACCTCCTCGGGATTTTAAATCATTTAAGGAAATAAGTGTTTTTTCTAAAGATACTTTTTTAGCGTTCAACTGTCTAAATTCGTTCGTCTTATCTATTTTAGTTATTTCTGTGGTTTTTAAGTCTCCAATTTTTTGAATTTGCAAGTAAAAAGAATCAAATAAGCTCGGATTTACTCCAATCAGCAAATGAAGTTCTCTACTCCCCTTTCTTCCTTCATTTTTTTCATATTGAACAACAGCTTTATAAGCTTTAGTTAGTCTATTTAAACCCGTTATTTCTTCATCAAAACTGGATGTCTTGGAAATTAATGAAGCCGTTTTTTCATATTTTTGATTAGATGCAAAGTCTGTTTTTGAACCTTGACTCTCAAATGACGGTTCTGGTATCGTCTTACCTTTTTCAGAAGCATAATTTTTACGTAAATTCTCAATTTGACCAAAGAAATTACCACTACTATTGAGCGAATTATTGGTATCAGTTTCCAAATATCCGTAAGCTATCCTAAATAAAAATAGCGGTAAAAATGCGACCAATCCCCACTTAAAATAACGGCTATACTTTGATTTGAATTTAGAATCCATATTGATTTAAAGTTTTGTTTGATGCATTTAATTGATGTTAAACCTGTTTAAAATCACCTCAAAAGCTCAATTAAGTATTTCAAATTTTTGAATCCAACCAGCCCAAAGTATAGTTTAATACTTCCAATTTTTCAGGTTCATTATGGGTTTCATGGTACATTCCCTCCCAAATCTTATAAGTAATATCACCTCCTACTCGCCCCGAAAACTCTGAACTTGCGGGCTGAGAAGTAACCTTATCGGCATCGCCATGAGTCACTAAAAGCGGAATTTTGATATCTCCTTTGTATTCATTGAGCCAAGCCGCCGCATCAGAAATACCCATGCCTGCCGAAGCCGTAATTTTGGTATTCACTAAAACATCATTTTTATTAGCCTCCACCACCAAAGGATCTCTTGAAAGGTGCTCCTTCACCAAGCCGCTCTCTTGCGTAAAAGAAGGATAAATAGAGCGCATCATTTTACCCAATTTCAGGATAATAGGTTTCGGCTCAAAAGCCAATCTTATCCACGGTGACGTTGCGATAGCTCCCGCAATACCCTCCGTTGAATGTTGGATGATATAATTTAAAACCAAATTACCACCCATCGAATGACCATAAAGGAAAGTAGGCAAACCCTTATATTTTGCTTGAAAATGCGTTAAAAACGTTTCAATATCATCCAAATAGCTGTCATACTGAGGGGTGTGCCCTCGTTTGCCTTCGCTCTTGCCATGCCCTCTATGGTCGAATCCAACTACAGCATAATCATTTTTATTAAAAAAATCAGCAACATGGTCATAGCGATTAATATGCTCGCCAAAGCCATGAACCAAAAAAATTACCGCTTTGGGCTTTTCGATGCTCCAATCTTTAATATAAAGTTTTAATCCATCCTTAGATGTTATGAATTGTTCGGACATATTCTAATTTTGTAAAAATTTAACTTTCAAATTGATAATTATGCTCAATAAGCGACTCAATATTACTGAAATTTTTCTAATTCAAGCCATTGTTTACACACTTTTATGGATGTGGAATGATTTTGTTGCCACCATTCTATGCCTCACTTTTGCCGCCATTGCCTTATTTATACTCATTATTTCCCTCATTTCAGAGTTGCTTGACCGCTCACAAGTCCCCCGTTGGTATTTTTATGCCATGATTATTTCAGTACTCACACCCATCATAATCGGCTCTTTTTTTATGTATTTGAAAAAAGGTGCATTGGATTGGATGGTGTTTTAATGGAAAATCATTTTTCAAGTCGCTTTCGCTTCTTTTAGCCAAGGAATAACGTCGTTGTCGAGAGTCTCGTGCGACGGTGCGGGCGTCGTCTGCGGCTGTTCGAT
>JANMYC010000430.1:0-2619 GCA_031381715.1 Saprospiraceae bacterium | reverse complement strand
GTTATTTTCATCTAAACAGCTGATTTTAGAATCTCGACGGAGCGGGGCCCCGTACAGAATACTAAGTCCAAAATACTCATATTGGGTTGAAACGCTAAGCGGTCTTGAAAAAGTTGAGCATATTGAATGCTGTGGATAGGTTGGGTTTTGGGGGTTATGGCATTTCTAATATCTTGGATGGATGCATCATAAGTCTTTTCGTAAGTCGTTGATAATGAAGCATCTATAAAATTATTCAGTTTCAATATTTTAAAAAGAGTTTTTAAAATTTCAACATTAAAATCAAAAAGATATTCATATTTTTGAGTATAAATTTTTTCAAAAATGGGTGCATAATATTCCCAATATGGCGCAGAACCATAAGCAGTTTGAAGGCTCTGCCAATGCTGCTTTTGCCAATCTAAATCGTAAGAAATTTGAACTTGCCGGATGGGTTGTTTAGAATTTTTACCTTTACTGAGGGGTATGCTCAAAGACTGAACGCCCGTAGAATTAGCGATGTGACACCTGTTTCGATAACTCCCTTTTTGATAATGTTCACAAGCTTCGATGATTAAATGAGTATGCTGGATGATATGGGCAAAGGATTCAATCGGTGGAAAAAACTGCGCCTCAACGATAATAGTAGAAGTAGAATTCATAATTTAAAAAACAATTATTTTTCATTTAACTACAAAAATAGATAAAATTCAAATGAATCTATTAAATTTGCAGCGATTTTAAAATCACATAATGAATAGCCTTATTTTACTTATTATACTCACGCTCATTACGGGTCTCTTTGTCATGTCAGAATTAGCCCTGACTACATCCAGAAAAATCCGTCTTGAACTTCTTGCCAAAAAAGGAAATAGCGGTGCCAAAGCAGCGTTGTCTTTAGCTACCACGCCGAATAAATTTTTGTCTGCTACACAAATCGGTATCACGCTCATTACCATTGTCATTGGTGCAGTGGGCGGCGAAGAATTTGCGGAGAAAATTGCTCCATCCATAGAAACTCTTCCTTACGTTGGCCAATATGCACATCAGATTGCAGCTGTAATCAATATCATGTTCGTTGGTTTTATCACGATTGTTTTTGGCGAAATGATTCCCAAACGCATTGGTATGTCGAAACCCGAAGCAATATCCATGGTGGTAGCCATACCTATGATGTGGGTAATGCGGATATTAAGACCCTTTGTATGGCTTTTGAGCTCCACTACCGAAGTTTTTCTTCGATTTTTTAACATAAAAGTTGATGAATCGAAAGTAACGGAGGAGGAAATTAAAGCCATTATTGATGAAGGCGCAACGGCTGGTACGATTGAAGAAATTGAGCAAGACATCGTAGAACGGGTTTTCCATCTCGGAGATAAAAAAGTGGGCACTTTGATGACCAATCGCTCCGACATCATTTGGTTGGATGCTAATGAGCCCTACGAACATAATTTGGAACTTATTCAGAGACACAGCCACGCAGTTTATCCCGTTTGTGATGATGAATTAGACAATGTTTTAGGCATCATTACGGTAAAAGATATATTGGCATTGACGCTTAAAAAAGAAAATATTGACCTGCGCAAATTGGTGAGAAAAGTCAATTATTTCCCTGAAAGTATGAATGCTTATTCAGCCCTTGAAAAATTTAAAGAATCAAAAATACATCAAGGCTTAGTGGTGGATGAATATGGTACATTGGTCGGAATTGTCACCATTAATGATGTTTTTGATGCATTAGTGGGCGATATTTCTGAAACGGACGGTCAAATTGCATACGAATTAATTCCCCGCGAAGATGGTTCGTGGATTATTGATGGTCAATACCCATGGGATGATTTTGTGAAAGAATTTGATATTGACGACGATACACATACACGTGAAGGATTCCATACTATCAGTGGATTCGTACTACATATTTTAGAAGCCTTACCTCATACAGGTGAAATTATTAGATGGAACAATCTCCATTTTGAAGTCATTGATATGGATGGCATGCGTATTGATAAAATCATAGTTAAAAGAGAAAATAACGCATAAAATACTAAATTACTCGGTTTTTAACTTGTTTCGGGCTCCAAGTCTTTCCTCTCTATTTATAAAATGCAATTTGACAATCAAGTGTAAAAACTTGATTGTCAAATTATTATAAAAAAAATCATTTTTTTAAATATCAACAATACGATTTAAAATTCTAAATCGTTTATTTGCAAAGTTATTTAGTTTAAATTATTCATTAAAACCGTTTTATCAAATTATGAAGAATACTCTGCTACAATCACTCGGCTTATTTCTCCTTGCTACTGCTGGATTTTTTATTACATCATGTAATCCCGATGACACTACACCTACCGTAAAAGAGTACGGTAAAGTGATGCTTATGCACGGTGCACCAAGTGCTCCTGCGGTTGATATTTACGTGGATGGCACAAAAAGCAATACTGCGGCATTATCATACACCCAAAACAGTGGTTATTTTCAAGTAGAAGCGGGAGCTACTGCACGTAAAATAGTGACTAAAACTGTTACCGGCGCAACTGTTGATTCTGTAAACATCAAAATAAATAAAGATGTGGGCTATTCTTATTTTGCTTATATTGATAATGATGCGCCTAAAACCGCTCGTGTTTTGGCAGCAAC
>JANMYC010000424.1:0-2134 GCA_031381715.1 Saprospiraceae bacterium | reverse complement strand
TTTGTACATCAAAAAGTTTTGCAAAAAAATTAAATCACTCATTATGAAAATCGCAACTGCTTTGAACAGGGCAACTATTCACACGTTATGTCTTTTTAATAAATCTTTTAAAAAACAGCCATTCGTTGTTTTAATGCTTTTAGTACTGTTTTTTAATGTCTCATTCGCCCAAAACACAGCTACTGATACCACAAAATACTTCAAAAACCCCAAACCAAGTTTGAAAGCAACGCGCCTTTTAAAAGCGCCTAAAATAGATGGATTACCCAATGATGATTGCTGGAAAGACTTACCAATTGCTGATGATTTCATTATGCACAGACCTGAGCCATATAAAAAATCACCTTTCAAAACGGAAGTCAAAATAGCTTATGATGATGTTGCAATTTATGTTTTAGGTTATATGTATGATTCAGAGCCTCAGAAAATACGCCGCGAATTGGGCGCCCGCGATGATTTAAATGTGGCAACGGATATCTTTAATGTGGGCTTTGATACTTACGATGATGACCAAAATGCTTTTAGATTTGGAGTGACAGCGGCGGGTGCGCAATTTGACTCAAGGATTTCAAATGGCAATAACACTGATTTTAGTTGGGATGCCGTGTGGGAAAGTGAGATTTCAAGGCAAAAAGACGGTTGGGTGGCAGAGTTTAAAATACCGTTTTCAGCTTTGAGATTTGCGGATAAATCGGTTCAAACATGGGGATTACAAATCGCTCGGGGCATTAATAGATCTGCCGAGGAAGGCTCATGGGCGGGTTTTGACCCTAAAATTGATGGTTTGGTGATTCAATACGGCACACTGACGGATTTAGAAAACATTAAACCACCTTTGCGTCTGCAATTTTCCCCGTATTTAGCTGCCGGTGTTCAGCGTTCGCCTTCTTATGATGCCAACGGTAATTTTTCAAAATATGGTAATCAAAAACAATTGACGGGTGGCATGGATGTAAAATATGGCATCAATCAAAGTTTTACATTGGATATGACTTTAATTCCGAATTTCGGGCAAGTGCAATCCGATAATCAAATTTTGAATTTAAGCCCATTTGAAGTTCAATTTAACGAAAATAGACCTTTTTTTACTGAGGGGTCAGAAATTTTTAATAAGGGTGATTTGTTTTATTCGCGTCGCATTGGCGGCACGCCCAGCGGCTATTGGAATCTGAAACTCAATGACGATGAGGTGGTTAAAAACAATCCCAACGAAACGCAATTATATAATGCCACAAAGTTATCGGGGCGAACTAAAAATAACATAGCGGTAGGCGTTTTGAATGCCATAACTGCACCGATGTATGCCACTATTGAAAATGTTAAGTCAGGTGAAACAAGGCAAGTACAAACGGGCGATTTGACCAATTATAATATGTTGGCTTTTAGTAAAGCGATGAAAAATAATTCTGAAATCAGTTTTATTAATGCTTCCACGGTGCGGGAAGGGGACGGGAGAGATGCAAATGTTTCGGCGCTTTATACCCGATTAAGGGATAAAAATAATAAATATGAGGTATTTGCAAGTGGTCGGTTGAGCCAAATATTTGAAAATGGACAAGACCCGAATCGAGGCTTTACAACTGCTTGGAACGTTGGAAAAGTGAGTGGGAATTGGACTTGGCGAGCAGGTCAGGAGATTCAGAGCAATAAGTGGGATCCGAATGATTTGGGTATTTTTAATGGCAACAATTTTATCAATCACAGTGTGAATATTTCGCATCAACGTTATGAGCCTACTAAATTCTTTTTGGCGACCGAAAAAGGGATTAATATCAACCATAATTTGCAATATTCATCCAAACGCTACATGGATTTGGGCATTCAAGGTTTTATGTGGGGTAGGTTTAAAAATCAGTGGTGGGCGAATTTATGGCATTATGCACAGCCGACTTGGACTTACGATTTTTTTGAACCTCGTGCGGATGGAAAGGAATTTAAACGCGCGCCGATTTACATCACAGGAACCAATTTTGGAACGGATCAGCGTAAAAAACTCTATTGGTACTCGCATTTCAGCGTGGGAAAACGCTTATTGGCTGACCATCGCCGTTTGAGATTTATCGTGGAACCTCGTTATAGAGTGAATGATAAATTGAGTTTTTCAATGTTTGCTCATTATATGAATGAAAATAAT
>JANMYC010000380.1:0-4530 GCA_031381715.1 Saprospiraceae bacterium | reverse complement strand
CTGTATGAAAACGGTGTGGCTGGCATTTTTGGACCTGGGACAGTTATACCAAAAGCCGCTACTCAGATATTGGAAATGATGATTAAAAGGGTAGAATAAGTGTGTTTTAATATAGTTTCAATAAAATCCGTCCCACAACACACAAGTGAGACGGATTTTTTATTGAAAAATGACAGCTTTATTTAACGGCTGGACCTTGATAAAGCAAGGCTTTTTTATTGTCTTCTAACATATACATGCCTTTGTATTGCTTTAAAACGTAGGTATCGTTTTTCCATTCACCGGCATTTTCTTTTCCTACTTTTGTTAAAATGACGGATTTTTTCTCATTGGGTAAGAAAATTTCAGCTTGGGCATCGTCATTATCTGATTTGAAAACGGCAAAAGCGGACATGGTTTTCTCTAAATGAGCCGCTTGAGGGTCGAGTCGAATACCTGAATTAAAAATTTGGATACACTCATTTTTCACGATTGACCATGAATAACCAGCTGAACCTATGCAGCCATGTTCATCCTTATCATTGCCCACCATGGGTGATTCTACAATGGGCGTTTCAGTCTTATTATCTTGTTTCATTGTAACATTGGGTTTTTCAGTGCAAGCCGATAGGCATAGCACAAGAGAGATGAATAAAATTCTTGATAACATAAATAGATTGTTGAAATTTGAACGAATTGAGATAAAAGATAGGGTAACATATCAGAGATAAAAATACGGAAAGAGAATCTAATAATAGTATTTTTTAAAAGAGATATTCGGTATTATTTTAGGAGTTACCCCAACAGGTTGTTTTGATACCTAAAAAGTTGTGTTATACTGAGGGGTAGTCTAAAAAGATTAGATTGTTCATTTCTTCACGCTTACTTATTTCATGGGCGGGTTTGTTAAATTTCTTTTAAAGTTTCTCTTTGGAATAAAAAAATGATTAGGACTTATTGACTGGTATTGGATATTTCATTAACTTAATCTCCGAAACTGTATTTTATTTAAAAAGCCTTATTGGCTACTTGGTTTAACACTATAAAAAAATAAGGAGGAGCTTGTATGATGACTTTATCAGAAACCTGGTTTATGGAGGGGAATATTGATTTTGAATCAAAAAAATATACCCTTTTGGCTTATTTACAGCGCATTAATGCTTATTTTAATGAAAGTAAACTTTATCCTCATCTTTCAGATATTATTTTTCATTACAATAATATCATTGCTTTTAAAGACAATAAGCGCTTTTTACAGCAACAATTTCCTAAACGACTGACGGGCATTCAGATTCAAAAACTGGAATTACTCTACGAAGAGTTGATTGCAGACAATGAACTCATGCAGGAATTGGAAGCCATAACGCGCTATGCTGTGCCTAAAATTAAAAATGCAATTGATATTGGAACCGAAATATATGGAAGTGTGGAAGATAAGCTCTCCATTTATCCCATCGGTATTCAACCATTAGAAAATACTGAGGGGTACTTCTTTTTATGCCAAGAAGGGTATCGATTTACGCGGGTTTACTATTATTATTTGAGTTTTTTTGAAAAGCACAATGATAAATATAGAGCATTAAAAGCGCAATATGTGGATGAATGGGAGCGTAATTTTGTGAATACTTTTGAAAATATCAAATTATCGCTTTTAAAAAATCGCACCAATATCCCCGCGCCGGCAGTGTATGCTATAGAAGTAAAATCAGAGTTCCCGCTCGAAGAAACGACTTTACCGATAGCTAAAAGGAGTTTTGTACGGTACATTAGCCACGAAAAATAGAAGATTGGAAGATAGTTTAAAAACAAAACCCTCTTGGAAATGAATCCAAAAGGGTTTTTTATTTTAGAATGAATTGAAAACCAACTCATCGCTTTTTGATTATGCAGCAACTTCTTCTTGAGAAACAACTTCTACGTTAACTTGTGCAGAAACTTCTTTGTGAAGAGTAACGGTAGCCACGTGAGTACCCAATTCTTTAACGGGCTCAATAGCTATTTTTTTACGCTCAATTTCAACTTTCAATTGTTCTTTGATGGCAGCTGCAATTTGATTAGCATCTACTGAACCGAACAACTTGCCAGATGAACCAGCTTTAGCCGTGATTTTGATTGATTTGCCTTCCAATTGTGCAGCAAGAGCTTTGTATTCGCCCAAACGAGCCGTTTCTCTTTTGTCTAATGCACGAACAATAGAAGCATATTTACGGCGATTGCTGTCGTTTGCAACAACAGCCATGCCTTTAGGGATAAGGAAGTTACGACCGTAGCCGTCCTTTACCTTCACGATATCGTGTTTGTCCCCAACTTTATCCATATCTTGCAATAATATGATATCCATGACAATAATTTCGATTGATAATTTGAATATGAAATTTTTGAAACGTGAAATAGTATTTAATACAGAGTATTTAGATATTAACACTCCAGCATTTTACTATTTCATTAAATCCGCCAAATAAGGCAACATACCTAAGTGACGCGCACGCTTAACTGCGCTTGACACTTTGCGTTGATATTTCAGTGAGTTGCCAGTAATACGGCGTGGTAATAATTTACCTTGCTCATTGATGAACTGAAGTAAGAAATCAGGATCTTTATAATCAACGTGTTTGATACCGAACTTTTTAAAACGGCAGTATTTTTTGCGTTGCTGACCGATGTTCGGATTACTCAAAAACTTAATATCGTCTTTGCTAGTAGCCATTTTGATATTTTTTTAAAAGGAATTTTTAAATAATGTTAATACTCAAAAGTGAACGAAAGGCTAATTGGGCGTTTAAACAGAAATTATTGATTATTTTAGCCCAACTACTTATTATGCCATGACTCCGTCAACTTCTTCCACATCTTCATCATCTTTGCGGTTTTTTGCAAGGATGGCTTCGCGGTTTTTCTTGCCGATTTTTCCAGCGCGTCTGTCTTCATTGTATTTGACCGCGAACTTGTCGAGGGCTACAGTGAGGAAACGGAGGATTTTATCGTCACGGCGCATAGCTAATTCCATTTTGTCAATGACTTTTCCGTCTTCGCCGGCAAATTCAACGCTGTAATAAAGGCCGCTATGGCGTTTCTTGATTTCATAAGCCAATTGGAGCAAGCCCATTTCGTCTGTATGAATAATTGTGTAGCCTTCTGCTGCGAGCATATCGGCGTACTTTTGAGCTGTCGCTTTTACTTCATCGCTCGACAGAGTGGGATCTACGATGAAGGTAACTTCGTAATGACGCATATTCGAAGTGAATTTTAATTGAAAAATTTGTTAAAAAATAAAATTTAAACATCGTTTCTTTAAAAACGGCTGCAAAGATACTCCTTTTACATCTTTTAGACAAATTTTACCAGTACTTTTCTTTTAAAAATCAATTGTTTTAAGAGAAATCCTATTGTTTTTATAAATATTTAGCTTAAATTTATGTTTTAAATATTTATAAAATCTCTGAACATGTCAAAAACACTTTTAAAAATCTCTATTCCCCAGCCTTGCAATGAAAATTGGGAAACTATGTTGCCTCATGAAAAAGGGCGTCACTGTCTCAGCTGCCAAAAGACGGTGGTTGATTTTTCAAAAATGACGGATACCGAAATCATCCATTATTTTCAAGAATATAAAGGAGCGACTTGTGGGCGTTTTTCTGAAATTCAATTGAATCGCCCGGTAGCAGAGCCATTTATTTCTAAACCTTCTAATCGGTGGGCATGGATGTTTTCAGCGATGTTGTTGCCTTTTGCGGGATCATCGCAAGATACTCAACTTAAAGAAAACGTTGAAATAAGCACCCCCTCAGTATCTGAGCAAAAAATAGCTGCTAAAAGGAAATCTAAATCATGTGATTCAAGTGTGGAAGCAGACTCGAAAGAAAAGTCAATATCTTTTGGGGATGAGACGTTTTTAGCCGGAGATGTAAATGAAGTTATCATTAAAAACGGTATTGTCGAAAAGATAAATTTGAGGGAAGAGCCTAAAATGGAATTAAAAGATGTTTTTACTCTTGCATATCAACAATTGTACTTTTTATATCTAAATTTTTTAGCGTTTCTGAAATCCAATATTTACGGGTAACTTCGGAAATCTCTGATTTTACCTCAATGTGCAAAGTTTAAGTTGATTCCAATGGGTTTTAACCCATTGTTTTGAGTGAAACAACGGGTTAAAACCCGTTGGAATATCTAAAAACTAAGATTTCCGAAGTTATCAGTATTTAGGCGTAAAACAAAAAATAATCTACCCAACTCAGTCATTCTATTTCCTTTATTATGCGTTAAATTCCTTTTAAATAGATGACTATTCTACAAGAAATTTACCTTTCCTAAAGAAAATATAATAACTAATTTGGGTAGATTATTTTTTGTTTTACGCCTTAGTAGAAAAGTGTTTTTGAATCCCCCCCTCAGTATTATAAGCTTAATTTGTATCTTTTTAATGATTCAAGGTAAATGTATAATTGCTTGATAATGAATTACTTACAGAAGATATTTTGATTTCGAGAAAATATTTCACATCGCTATTTTGAAATTAAATATTGCCTGTCGATTGAAAATCAAAATAAA
>JANMYC010000374.1:0-1592 GCA_031381715.1 Saprospiraceae bacterium | reverse complement strand
CAACAATGAACCATGCCATTTGAGTTTTTCAGCTAAATAAAATTTATCTAAAGAATTGATAATTTTTTCAACATTACTTTTTTCACTTCTTTTAAGGTCAACATCCATCAAATCATAATAATTTTTCTCAATAGAGTATTGATAATAATAAAAACTTGCAGGCCTCAATAACCTTTGTTCAGTAGTTAATTCAGCATTTTTTACGGAACTATTGTATAATTTATCAATTTTTTTCCTACTGACAGCTTCTATTAAATTACTAGACTGATTTAGGGCATTTTCATCATAAATTTCTTGGGCAAGAAAACCTTCCACTAATTTCAATAAATCAGAGCCTAATTTCCTAAACCGTACATCATTATAAGATTCTTTCCCATATAATTTTTTCCAAATCATTTCTTTAGTCAAAGAACCAGCCTTACCATTTTTATTAATATTATCTGTTAATATATCGTAAAAAATCATTAGGGTTTCATTAACGTTAAAATAGGGCGAACGGATGTATTTTCGTAGCCGATTTTGCTCTATTTTATCGAAGTGTCTGAGGACGATGTATAGTTTATTGTCTTCCATGTTAGGTATAGTTGTCAGTTTATTAGTAGTCAGTTGTCAATTCTTGATAAGATTCATATTATTGATGTTTCTAAAATATTACCCCTCAGTATTTAATGATTTTTAGGCTTATATAACCAATATTTGGTATGATATTTGTCATATAAAGATGAACGATATATAATCCTATCTTTAATATTGAGCAGTACTGATTAGTGGGTAAAGGTTGATTTGATTGAGTGCAGTACAAGAATATTACTCTTCCCTTGAACATCAAAATTAGGTTTTTATTATTATATTTTTTTAATATTCACTTTTTTTTAACAAATATGAATAATAAAATATCTAATAAACTGTAAATCAAATAGATATAAAATTAAATTATTATTTATTTATAAAAAATAAATATTTCAATGTCTCGAAAACAGACAAAAGCAATGAGCCTATTTTCTCAAAATCCATTAAATTACATCTCAAAATCTGAGTTCACAATGAATATCCCCTTCCGTAACATAATAAGGTTATTCGTTGCATATATAATAGCAACAATACCTGCCGTCATCCAAGCGCAGTCCCAACAAGGCGTGGAGGCTCAATTGGATGTTGCGCACACCGTAAAAAATAAAACAATTGTTTTAGATGTAATAAAAAATGACTATGAAAGTCCATGGTCAGGCACATTGCATGTTGATAAGATTGTATTGGTTAATCACGGTCAAGCTGTCGTAGATAGTACTGGCAAGATAATTTTCACACCCGACGATGATTTTAAAGGCTCAGCACTCATCAACTATACCGCTTGCAATGATTTCAAACAATGCGATTGTGGTTTAGCAATTATTGAGGTCTCTGACAATCCAATGCCAGCTTACCAAGAGATGAAAATATTCGCTCTTGAAGATGCTACAGTTACATTCACGCTACCCTTAGGTTTTACTCTTTCAGATAGTGCCAAAAATGGAAGTGTGTATCCTACCGCTCAATTAGGAGAATGGGAATATAAGCCCAATAGTAAAATGGTTGGCCAAGACAATTGTACA
>JANMYC010000361.1:0-11546 GCA_031381715.1 Saprospiraceae bacterium | reverse complement strand
AATAAAAATTAACAAGTGTAATGTAATATTCTATAATTTGATAATAGACTGTGGCTCACTGACCCAGTTTTCACCTTGAATGATAAGGTAATAATTTCCTGTTGTCATTTTAGATGTTTCAATATTAAAATTATTGAAACCTTTATTTAAGTCAACATTTTTTGATAAGATAACACTGCCTTTCAAATCATAAATATTCAAAGTACCTTTTCCTTCAAAAGAAGATTGTAATTCTACACTCAATTTGTCATTCGTAGGATTTGGAAATGCTTTTATGGATTCTAAAGCATTTTCAGCACCACCTTTGAAGTTATTATTGGTACAGTTGGTTGCGTGAGGAATACTTATAGTTACTCTTCCGCCATTTGAAGCCGAATTTTCAGTCATAATCATTGCTGTGGTGGACAAAGCACCTGTATTAATCATAGTGAAAACACGAAGAGACAATTCTGCCGATTGACCTGGCGCAAGGCTTGGGATTGTCCAATTTTCACATTTAACACCACCTGCACAGAATTGGCTATAAAAACCAGTCGTCGCATTGGCACTGTTATAAGATGTGTTAGCAGGAAGCGGTACATTGATTTCAAGGTTTTCGGCAACATACACATCTTCGTTTTTAACTGTAACCTTATAAGTAATGAATCCAAAACGGCAATACTCTCTATCAGCTGTTGTATTGCTGATAGCCAATTTAGGTGCCCATAATTGGAATTTATCCAATTTCAAAAAGTCTTTCATTATCGGAGTCAAATCCGTATTGTCCAATAAACCACGACCTGTGATGCGCGATGCAAACGAGCCACTTACGTTATCATCTGCTCCCACCCAAATATCCGCAGGGGTGTGATTGCCCGGTGTAGCACCTAATTTAGTACCATTGCCGTTCACAACGGGGTTTGAACCATAAGCGATAACAATTCTGTTGGCTGTTGCACTCGTCGGTCTGGGGAATTTATAGCCTTGGAAATCATACATGGTATATTGTGGATACCACCTTGCACCCGGAGTTAAACCGATTGGATTCGCATTTGTGCCACCACCTGAAGCGGCGGTTTGAGCCGGATTAGCCGCATAAGTACGGATTTTAGACGCATTATTTTGTAAATCTGCCTCATCGTGCAAACCTACTACTGCCAAACCACCACACTCATGGTCAGCTGTACTGAAAATAAGCGTTTCGCTTGAGTTATCTCTCAATAATTCACGACCCTTCCCGATTGAATAATCGAAAGCCAATACTTCTTTTATCAAATAATCTGAACCATAAATACCTGAAATAACAGGGGCTGTTGCAGAAGCATAAACAGCGTCAGGTGTTGGTGTTTCTTTATCTGAGCTTACAGACATGGTAGTTGTGCCCGCCGCATAGCTGATGCCACCGGCATTAGCATGTTCCAAATGGTCAATACGACCACCTTCCACCATTAAAAAGAAGCCTTTGCTACCACCTTTTCGTTTCAAGATTTCGATAGCAATTTGAGTCATATCAGCCAAACTTGGTTGCCAAGGGAAAGTTAACTGACGGTCTTGCTCGTAATCCATCATGGACGTAGCAAATAAACCAAGTAATTTGGCATTATTGGTAGGTGTAAATTGGCTTAAATCAATATTCAATAAAGCATCTCGGCTGTTTACGTATTTGAAGCCTCTTGCTTTTGCTGTTTCAACCAAGTCTAAATCATCGCTTCTGTTACCCGCTACTTTTACAGCAGTACCAGCGGCATTCAAAACGGCAGCACCTTTTGAATCCACAACATTGCCATTAGCTGAAGCGACAGTGCGGGGTAAGAAATGGCGTGAACCACCGCCCAAAATAACATCCACCTCAACGCCCCGCTTTGGTGCAGGCAAAACCCAATGTCTGTTCAAACTATCATATTTTGAACCATAAAGGCTTCTGTACTGGTCTTGAGAAGAAGAAATATATTGTGCTGCTATCACATCTTCAATATCTCTGTTCCAAACATGGCTTGCAAAATCCGCTGGCGTGGCGTGCGTGATACGAGTAGTAGAAACTATACCCACCGCATAGCCTTGCTTTTTAGCATTTTCTAAAATAGTCTCAACTGGCGTGTTGGAGTCCATATTGAAAGCTACCGCTTCGTTGTGTACTTTACCTTTTTTACCACTGGCGTAAACAGTTGCACCCGGTGCCGAGTCTGTAATCCAAGAGTTCATAGAGTGTGTGGTAACAACTGTGTTATAACGTAAATTATCCGCCTGCATCAAACGGAAATTAGGGTCGTCGCTGAATCGAGCGCCGTCTTGACCTTGACCTAATGCCATCCGTGCCGCCGTTTTAGGCGCGACGCCATAGCCGTCGCCAATGTACACAATCACATTGCGTGGCTTTTGTGCTGAAACAATTCCAACAAAATTTAAGAGTAAAAAAATGAAAACTGAAACACGTTTAGTGATAAAACGATTCATAGCGGCTGGTTTTAAATATTTAACAAATAGGATTAGTTTATATTAATGTAAAATTATATTTATAACATTAACAGAAAGTTAAGCCTATATTAAGTCAATATTAAATTTAAAACTTATACTTATATTTCACTGAAATGCGTCTGTTACCCCCTCAGTACAAACGACTATTTTAGCATCTTTTTCCACTCATTTTTTGACACTTTCAAAACGTGGAGAGCAGATGCCAACCAAAGATTACCTTTATCATCGAAATAACCTTTTTCCCAAACGCTTTCACCCAATAACGGATTTTTAATTTTAGAAATGGCTGGTTTGCCCGCATTTGAATAAACCTCAATGGAGGCACCGTGCTCATGGTGTTCTGATATTTCTTTTCTATTCATGTATATAAGCCCATCTTCAGTCAAAAAAAGTAAATCCCCGTCAGACGTGCGTACGGCGTCAAAAATGAGGTTGCCCTTTTTACCCAAAAACTCAAAGCCCTCAGCGTGAGAAGACGTATTTTTTTCATCAGCATCCAAAAAAGCCAAAGCCTCTGGCATAATCACCAATAAGTGTTGGCCGTCTATGCATTCTAACCGACTGACTAAATTATCGGGAATTTCAAAACCACCCACACCTTCTTCTGCATACACTTGAATTTTACCCTTTTTATCCAAGCGCACCAAACCCGTGTTTGTTCCTACCCACGTGTAACCACCACAGGCACATACATCCTCCGCTCGGATGTGCGATACATAATTATTACTAATAACGTCGTTTTTGAAACTAAAAGCACCGTCGTCAGCCGAAGCGACCAGTAATTCCTGCGTTTTGATATTGGTTTGAAGGGATAAAACATCAATATTACCATCATTCAGTCCTTTCCAAAAAACAAGGTCATTCGTTTTTTCATCCAAATAAAACAGTTTATTGAAACCGCCCAACCAAACCTTATTGTCCACGAATGCTGCAGTATTTATCTTTTTATAAAATAGCTTGATTGGTTTCCATGCTTTTTTATCAAAACTAAAAATAGCCGTATCGCTAACTAATAAGAAGGCTTTTTCTGTTTTGATAAATGCAATAGGATTGATTTTTTTACTCATCTCTATCGTGAAAGTCTGAGCGGAGATAGAAAAGCAAGTAAAAATGAGTAGGCTAAAAAGTGCTACAATTTTACGTAATTTCATATAATTAATTTTAATTTTTTAACACGCAAAATTCAAAAGCACTTCTAACCTTAATGTAAAGTTTATATTATGTTTGTGTTAAATTTTCGTTTCTAATTCTGCTGTCTCCTTTGTTTTTAAAAAAGCCATAAACGCCTCCAAGGATTCAAACAAGCCGTCATTATTATACAGCTCTAATTCTTCGCGGGTATGCGAGCCGTTTGTCAAACCAAAAGACCAACAGCCTGCTGCCCTACCCTCCATCAAATCCGATGGCGTATCGCCTATTTTAAAAACGTGGTGCGGATTTTTTACGTTAAAATGATTCATCAACGCATATATCATAAAAGGTTGTGGGCGACCTTTGGGCACTTCATCGCTCGTGATGGAAAAATCAATGATTTCGCCAACTTTCCAATTCAGTTTATTCAATAAAATATCCGTCACTTGGCGGTAAAAACCCGTGTTCAAAGCAATTTTTATATTCTCTTTTTTTAAAAAATCAAATATTTCTAAACATCCTTGAGTGGGTTCTACGGCGTGCGAATAGTAGTATTCCTCTAAAAGTGACCTGAATACCGAGAACGACCGTTGAGCCCTTTTCTCGACCCCCTCAGTATAAATCCCCATTTCCTCCGTCCAAAGCTTGCGAAACACCTCAATTTTCGACCAGCCCATCATGGTATTAATCTGTTTTTTATCCCTTGAAATCCCAGTTTGGATTAGGGCGTCATAGAAGCAATCCAGTACTTCATTATTATCTTTTATCGTCGTTCCTGACATATCCAAAACGGCGAGTTGTATCTTTTCCATCATAGGTTTTTATTCTTTATTATATTTTAAAAACACAAAATAAATATATAAAACCCTTTAGGATTCACTTCTGACGTTAAGTTTTGATTACCAAATCATTACGTTTATATTAAGTTTATTATAAGACATGGTGAATATGTAAAACAAGACTGATTTTTGGGAAAAGTCTTGTATATATGAAAAATCGTCTTAATATTTGGCTCAAAAATGACATTGTTTTGATGTTTTGGGCTTCGATGGCAGCGTTCAGCACGTACTTTTGTATGTATGCTTTTCGCAAACCTTTCACGGCTGGCACCTTCGACGGCATGACCGTTTGGGGCGTTGACCTCAAAATAATGCTCGTGGTATCACAAGTATTGGGCTACATGGTTTCTAAATTTATTGGAATAAAAGTTATATCTGAAATGTCGCCCCGCAATAGACCCCTCAGTATTGTGGTGTTAATCGGCTTTTCGTGGCTTGCTTTATTGATTTTTACGGTTGCGCCCCTTGAATGGAAACCATTTTGCTTATTTTTTAACGGCTTACCTTTGGGTTTGATATGGGGCATTGTTTTTTCGTTTTTAGAAGGAAGGCGATTGACGGAGGCTTTGAGCGCGGGCTTGGCGGTGAGTTTTATAGTGTCATCGGGGGTGGTGAAAACAGTCGGTAAAACGTTGATGTTAAACTATGGTTTTTCTGAATTTCAAATGCCTTTCATTACGGGCGCCATCTTTTTTATTCCCTTACTTTTGTCGGTTTGGATGTTGGCGCAAATACCCCCTCCCTCAGTAAGAGACGTTCAAAATCGCTCTCCACGCCAACCGATGACGGGAAAGCAACGCCGTGCACTTTTTAATAAGTACAGCTTCGGCATCGTTTCATTAACCGCTTTTTACTTCGTTTTAACGGCTTTTAGGGATTTTAGAGATAATTTTATAGTTGAACTCTGGCAATCATTGGGCTATAATAATCCTGAAATATTGACTACGGCTGAGCTGCCCATTGCTGTCAGCGTTTTAATAATCGTCGCTTCCATGGTTTTCATACGAGATAATGCGGTGGCTTTTTGGTACAATCATCTTTTTATTCTTTTGGGCGGCATTTCCTTGATGCTTTCAACTTTTCTTTTTGAAAAAGGGTTTATATCACCCGTGGGTTGGATGATTGCCATGGGGTTTGGTTTGTATCTCGCTTATATTTTATTTCAAAGTCTTATTTTTGAGCGCATGATGGCTACTTTTAAAGAAGTGGGCAATGTGGGCTTTTTGATGTACGTGGCAGATGCTTTTGGCTATTTGGGCAGCATTATGGTGATGTTTTACAAGCATTTTAGCAGTAAAACGTTTTCGTGGGTAGCATTTTTTGTTCAATCCAGTTATCTCGTTGGGGTGGCTTGTTTGATTTTGGTAAGCGCTTCTTTTGTGTATTTTTTTCAAAGATATGAAACGCAAAAAATCAACCATCACGTCCAAGACCCGATTTTAAATTAAAAATTTAACAGCCCCCCTACCCCCAAAGGGGGAGTTCTACCCAACAAAGATTAAAATTTTTGACAAATGTACGATTTTTATGTTTTGTGAGTAGAACTCCCCTTTGGGGGTAGGGGGGCTAATTAATTAAAAAACACATTTATTTTATGCAAAAATCAACTAAAGATTACGATATTATCATCGTTGGGGCAGGTATTGTAGGCATGGCAATAGCCCTTGCTAATGCTAAAAGAGGTAAAAAAGTAGCCGTTTTTGAACGGCATCCGCAGGCAATTGGGGCATCAATCCGCAATTTTGGTATGGTTTGGCCCATTGGTCAGCCCGCAGGCAATTTATTTGACCGCGCGATGCTGAGCCGTGAAATATGGCTCGACATTTCAAGACAAACGGGTATGTGGGCGCGCCCAACTGGGTCGCTGCATTTGGCTTATCACGAAGATGAAATAGCGGTTTTAGAGGAATTTGTGAGCCAAAATAGGGATGCCGATTATCAATGCAAATTGGTAACACCCAAAGATATTCGCAGCCTTAGCCCCATCGCCAATACTGAGGGGTTGCTGGGTGGCTTGTGGAGTGAAACCGAGGTCAATATTCACTCTCGAATTGCCATCCAAATGGTAGCAGACTATTTAAAAAAGAAGTATGAAGTTGAGTTTTATTTCAATACTGTTATCACAGATATTGAATTTCCTTATGCGCATACATTCGATGATTCATTCAAAGCCAATGAACAAATTTATGTGTGCAGTGGTGCTGATTTTGAAACGCTATACCCCTCAGTATTTCAGCAATCGGGCATTACAAAATGCAAATTGCAGATGCTTTCAACGGTTTCGCAAGGTGAAGATTTTAATATGGGCGCTATGTTGTGCGCGGGTTTGACATTTAGGCATTATAGTTCATTTCAAAATTGTCCGACTTTACCCAAATTGAGTGCTCGATATGACCGTGAAGAGCCCCGTTTTAAGGAACACGGAATCCATGTTTTACTTTCTCAAAACTCTTGGGGACAGCTCATTATTGGTGACTCACACGAATACGGCTTGCACCTTAGCCCCTTCGATAAAGAGGAAATCAATGATTTGATATTAAAATATTTGAACACGTTCACAAAAATTCCCGATTTGACTATTGCTGATCGTTGGAACGGTATTTATCCCAAACTGCCCGGACAAACTGAGTTTATTTATGAGCCTGAAAATGGGGTCACTATCGTCAACGCCATGAGCGGAGCGGGCATGACGCTGTCGTTTGGCTTGGCAGAGGAGGTTGTGAATGGTTTGCTTGTTTTTTAGGTGTTTTATCTTAGTTAAAGAATGAAAAATAAACATGTTTATATTTTTAGTGAAGAGTAAAAGTAATCAAAGTGTATTTTTGTACCCAATTACCAACATCCAAAGGGTTTTAAACCCTTTGGATGTTTCAATGACACAATTTATCATTAGCTAAAATGCAAATTTATTTCTCTTTCATTCCCAGAATAATTTAACACAAAAAATCTTTGATTGAATTATAAATAAGCGTCATATATGGATAGAGACAAATACCTTAAAAGAATAAATTATCTTGATAACGTCGTTGTTAATAATGAAACATTGATGCAACTACATGAGCATCATGTGCTAAATGTGCCATTTGAAAACCTTGATGTCCATTATAAAAAGTTTTTTGATTTAGAATTAGCAAACCTGTATAAAAAGATAGTGGTAAATTTTCGGGGGGGCTTTTGCTATGAACTGAACGCTCTTTTTAATGAATTACTCAAATCCATCGGATTTAAATCTAAGCTTATTGAAGCAAGAATTTTTGACAACCTTGACAACGTTGGACCAAAATACGACCACATGTGTATCTATGTTGAGACTGATAAAAAATATTTAGTGGATGTTGGTTTCGGCGATTTATTTATAACACCACTTGAGATTAGAGTAGGAATACAAATTGACAGCAGAAACTCCTTCAAGATTGAAATATGTAATGAATATGATTTTATGCTATCAATGAGTGAAGATGGGACAGTTTTCTACAAAAAGTATATATTTATTTTAAAAGAAGTACAAATTAACGAGTTTTACGAGATGTGCTCTGATAAACAAACTAATCCTCTATCATATTTTGTTAAAAATACTGTTTGCACAAAACCAACAAGTTCAGGAAGATTGACACTATTCAACAATAAATTGATTGAAACACATAATAAGGAGAGATTCGAGCAGTTAATCCACAACGATATAGAATTAAGAACACTATTAAAAACATTGTTTGGAATAACTATTCAGCCGTAATTACAGATATTTGGGATGATATTTGAAAAAAGCAAAATACCTAAGGAACGTGAAATAAATAAATTTACATTTTGGCTATTGGTCAATTATGTCATTGAAACTCCCAAAGGGTTTAAAACCCTTTGGGAGTTAACAATCAGGTACTAAAATGGATTTAAACTGGTTTTTAATCTTTACCAAAAATGTAAATTTATTTATTTATTTATTTTTCATTCCTAAGACTTTTTAGTACAAAACTGAATCATAGAAATTTACACATTAAACATAACATCCCCCCCTCAGTATCCCACGACTTTACATTAACTTAACAAAAACTGAACAATAACTTAACTCTAAAAACGCGATCCAACCAATTGGTCAAGCCTAACTTTGCCGTGAAAATAATTTACAATTTATATAACCAAACCGCTCACTGTTTTATATTTCTATCATCTAAAAAGTAAAGCTATGAAATTTTTAAACTCACTCACTAGAGTTGCTCTGGTTGGGACGTTTCTCCTATGTTCTATAGTGATGAACGCTCAAATTAAAGGCAAAATCACTTCTTCAGAAGACAATTCTCCCCTACCTGGCGCATCGGTAACTGTAAAAGGTACTACCAGAGGCACTATTTCGGATATTGAAGGCGAATTCAGTATCGATGCCAAGAACGGAGACATTTTAACAATCAGCTTCATTGGCTATGAAACTACCGAAATTTCAGCCCAAAACAACATGACTATTTCTTTGAAAGCACAATCCAGTGTTTTACAAGAAGTAGTAACAACGGCTTTGAATATCCAAAAAACGAAAGCCTCTACGGGTTTTGCCATTCAAGAAATTAAAGGCACAGAACTTTTGAAAGCGCGTGAACCCAATCCACTCAACAACCTTGTGGGTAAAATAGCAGGTTTGAGCGTGGGTGCTTCGGCTGAATTATTGGGTGCGCCAACCATTTTACTGAGGGGTCGTACGCCACTCTATGTTGTGGACGGTTTGCCTATCAAAACGGACTTATGGAATATCAGCACGGACGATATTGAGAATATTACAGTGTTGAAAGGCCCTACAGCTTCGGCTTTATACGGCTCGGCTGGTCAGTTCGGGGCTATTCTAATTACGACAAAAAGAGGCTCTAAAAAGGGTATGACTGTCGAGTTTTCAAACTCTACCATGGTTGAAAACAGCTTTTTGACGATACCTAAAGTACAAGACCTTTATGGACCAGGCGACCACGGCGTGTATGCTTTCGTGGATGGCAAGGGTAAAGGTAAAAATGATGGTGATTATGATGTCTGGGGACCCAAATTTGACCCAACTGGTCAGTTTAAAGTGCCTCAATATGATAGTCCAGTACGTGATGGTCAAACTTTCACAACAACTTTCGCAAATGGCGCAACGCACGTGGGAAATATTGAACCTACGCCATTTACTAACCGTGGTAAGGACAATTTGACTCGTTTCCTACGCCCAGGCGTTTTGAATAATGCTAATTTGGCAATTTCGGGTGGTAATGATAAATTCGATTATCGGGTTTCGGGCTCGTACGGCTACCAACAGGGCACTGTGCCTAATACTTGGTTAAATACTGGCAACGTCAATATTTCTTCTGGTTTAAATCTGACGGACAAATTACGTTTTGAAACCAATGTCAACTACAACCGCCAATTCACGGACAACTTTCCCGATGTAGCTTATGGTCCTAACTCAATGATTTATAATATCATCATTTGGGGTGGTGCTGACTGGAGCATGGACGAATTGCGCAATTATTGGCAACCGGGTAAAGAAGGTATTCAACAAATTTATGCCGAATATCAACGCTACAATAACCCTTGGTTTCAAGCTTATGAGTGGACAAGAGGTCATTACAAAAACGATTTATATGGTTATGGCAAGTTAACGTATAAAATCTCGCCTAATCTTGACGTTTTAGTTCGTAGCCAAATAACGAGTTACGACCTTTTACGCAACGAAAAAATGCCTTATTCAGCTGGTTCGTACGGCAATGATGAGCGCAGAGGCAATTATCGTGAAGATGTCCGCAATTTGTTTGAAAACAACACGGACGTTTTGTTGTCCTACAACAAGTTCTTTGGCGATTTATCTGTGAAAGCGTCGGTGGGTGCGAACAGTAAAAACTTCGCGTACCGTTCAAGTTTCACGACGACTAATTATTTAGCCGTTCCGGGACTTTATACGTTTGCGAACACATTGAATCCTTTGGTTTCCCGCAATTTTAATTCTAAAATGCTCGTAAACAGTGCTTACGCGTTTGCGGACTTGGGTTATAAGACATGGGCTTATTTGTCATTAACGGGTCGTTTAGACCAAAGTTCAGCACTTCTTATTAATGACAACGCATATTTCTACCCCTCAGTATCATTGAGTGTTTTACCGTCTGAAATGATGAAAATGGGTCCCATTTCATTCTTGAAACTCCGTGGTTCTTACGCCAAAGTGGGTAGTGCATTCACTCAAAATAATATTGGTGATTTGTTCGGTATCGGTTACGGTTCGGGCTACTCAACACCTTACGGCGGCCCGCGCTATTTGGAGGCAGTTTACAGCATCCAACAACGCTACGCAACTGACCAATCAGCATCGTATGAACGTTTTTTACTTGACCCAAATTTGAAGCCAGAATCCAGTACATCGTACGAAGGTGGAGCAGATATTCGCGTTTTAAACAACCGTTTAGGGCTTGATTTCAACTATTTCCGTTCACTTGATGGACCAGGTATTCGTGATTTGGGTATTTCAGAGGCTTCTGGTCCCACGGCTTTCCGTACCAATGGTATTGAATTACTCCGTCAAGGTATCGAATTATCTTTAACTGGAAATCCTATCAAAACGAAAGATTTCAATTGGGATATTTTAGTGAATTACTCTACATTAAAAGAGACTTTGAATAAAATCGACGCCGAAGGTACTCAAACGCAGCTTAACCAATTCGTAAAAGTAGGCGACCGTACCGATGTTTACGTAGGCACTGCATTTGCTCGTGACCCAAATGGCAATATTATTTACTCTGGTGCTCTACCAGTCCGTAAAAGCCAGAATCAAATATTAGGTTACACCAATCCCGATTTCTTTTGGGGAGTGAACAATGGTTTTAGGTATAAAAACTTTCAATTCAGTTTCCAATTTGATGGTCGTGTAGGAGGTGTTATTGGCAATTACATCCGCCAACAAACATTCCGTGGTGGTCGCCACATCGAAACCGTTGAAGGCGCAATGGGCACGGCTCGTGAGCAAGATACTAAAGGTGTTAAAACATGGGTTGGTGAGGGTGTAGTCGTGAGCAACGGAGCTAAAATTAACTTTGATGCAAACGGTAATATCAGCAACATGAGCGAGTTGCAATTCACCCCTAATACCCAACAAACTTTTGTATCTTGCTCACGAGC
>JANMYC010000272.1:0-2660 GCA_031381715.1 Saprospiraceae bacterium | reverse complement strand
TCCGTTTAGCCACTGATTATACTGAAACCGACTGATTTTACACTGATTTTTTAAATTTACGATTACATCAGTGCAAAATCAGTCGGTTTCAGTATAATCAGTGGCTAAACGGAGCAACAGCGACCATCTGGCTAAGCAATTACATACATATTTTCTAAGAAAATAAAATCTGCTTATTGACCAGGAGGCATTTGTGGCATACCCGCTTGTGGTGCTTTCATGTCAATGACTTTCACTAATTCAACGTAAAACATCAAATCAGAATTAGCTGGAATTGGTCCATTAGGATCTACTTTTTCTCCGTAAGCCAAAGCTGAAGGAACAAATAAAACTCCTGTTTCACCTTCTTTCATTAAAGCAATGCCCTCGTCCCAACCTGGAATAACTTGACCCGTACCAATTGGGAATGAAATCGGTTGACCACGCTCGTAAGATTGGTCAAATGATTCACCATTTTTTAAACTGCCATAGTAATGAACAGCTACCGCTTGACCTTTTTTAGGCATGGCACCCGTTCCAGCGCGCAAAACAGCGTATTTCAGACCTGAAGCAGTGGTTTGGACACCCGCTGGGAATTTACCCGCTGTATAATCTTTCGCCAATACTTCACATGAATCCTTAACGCCTTTAGCCCGAACTTTCATAACTTTCATCATCTCGAAGCTTTGTTTTTCTTCTGGCTTGAGTGTCGCAACGAATTCGCCTTCGTTCATTAAATTTTTCATCGCCAACGTAATACGGGCTTCTTTAGCACCGTCAAAACCCTGTGGTTTAACCTTCATGGTATCTAATTTCAAGATAAAAGTAGCACTATCACCTTTGGTCATCATTTTCAAGCCCTCCATAATGAGTTTGAAAATTGGATCTTTTATGTCTTTTGTACTTTCAACAGGGAAACGCGCCGTTTGCCCTTGCATAGCAGTTGAAAAAATCAAAGCAGTATCTTTACGAATATAAAAATCAGCAAATACAAAATCGCCATCATTAGCAGTTTTGCCGGAGCCTTTTGTGTGGAAAGTATAATCGTTGCCACCTGCTGTTTTCCCTGTTTTTCCTCCCTTATTACAAGCTGTCCAACCCATTAATAGAACAAATGCCAAAAGGAATGCATTAAAATTTTTCATTAGATAAATTTAACTTTTTTTAATTTTTAATAAAAATGATTGCCCATGGCTTTTCTCAGTTGAAAACAGCAAAAAGGCGGAATTATTCATTGAGTTTGTCTTTATAAGACGGTAAAAGATTCTTGAATTTATCAATAGTGGCTTTCAAAGAGGCATACGAATAGCCGCCCGAAGCATTTTTATGACCACCACCATTGAAATGGTCTTTACATATTTCTTGAACGTTTAAATCGCCCTTCGAACGCATCGAAATTTTCACAATCGTCGGTTGTTCAGTAATAAAACAAGCCAAACGAACATCTTTCATTGAAAGTACGCTATTGACTATCCCCTCAGTATCTCCGCGTTGAATATCAAAAACTTCGTAATCTTTCTTCGATAACCACACAATACCCGTTTTGAATTCAGGTAAAACCTCCATTCTGTCAAAAAGGCAATGCCCCAGCAGGCGCAGGTTTTTTTCAGGTAGATTATTATGTATCAAATCCTGCAAAAGATAATCATCCACCCCTTTTTCAATCAAATCCGCCACAGTTCTGAACAATTTAGGCGATGTCGCGAACTTAAACGACCCCGTATCCGTCACGATGCCCGTGTAAAGGCATTCTCCCACCGTTTTATTCAACTTGTCAAAATCACCCAACATTTTAATAAAATCAACAACCATTTCAGAAGTAGAAGACGCTGTAATATCCGATAGCATAAAATCAGCAAAAAGCTCCGGTTCACGATGGTGATCAATCATAAACTTGGGCGTGCGCTTGCGTGCTCGGATAATATCCCCCATTCTATCAATTCTATCCAATGAATTGTAGTCGAGGGCAAATATAATTTCAGCATTTTCGATGGCTTCCCGAGTCTTTTGCTGTTCCAAATCGAATATCAAAATCTTTTCAGAATCAGGCATCCATTCAAAAATCAAGGGAAAACCCGAGGGAAATGCCACCGTGACACTATGCCCCAACTGAATAAGATAGTGATATAAACCCAAAGACGAGCCAATAGCATCGCCATCAGGGTTGCGATGAGATGTAATGACTATTTTCTTTGGCGAAGAAAGCAGTGATTTGGCGTCTTGAATATCCATTGAAATTTTATGATTCCGTTAATGTAAAGCGGGTGCAAATGTCGTTAAATTTTCCTTATTTACAAAAATATAATGGTGCTATAATTAAAATTTAAGTTTTAAACAGATTCGGCATTTCAAAGTTCAAAAAAATGGTTTTCAAAATGTCGAACCGCCCCCCTGATGCAGAGTTTCATGGCGCGGGACGCGCTCATCAGTATAAACCAATTATTCCTTTAAAAAATAAGGTTCAATCCCATGTTTTGAGATTGAACCTGATTTGAAATTTTACTATTGATTTAAATACTACACTTTCACCGCAAATTGCAATCCTGCGTTGTATAAAAAGATGTTAGCAGGATTAATTTTTTGAGTAAAAGGTGTAGTAAAACATTGAAAACGGGGTTGAATTTCAAGTGTAAATTTTTTAAAAATGGGCACATTGTAGCCTAGTCCAAATTGAACAGCAA
>JANMYC010000271.1:0-4925 GCA_031381715.1 Saprospiraceae bacterium | reverse complement strand
CGACACGGTGCTTTGAGCCAAAGGCAGTACTTCCACTATTTCTCCACAAATGCAACTTTTCCGTTGTGCCACCTCTTTCAATATAGCCACACGGGCAGGATGACTGATGGCTTTAGCAAACTCTGCCAACATGATTTCGTCCTCTTTAAATTCTGCTTTTTTACTGACTGCCATTTCTTGAATTTTAATTATATCGCAAATATACGATGAATATTTATTAATCGCAAATATACGATGAATATTTTTATAATTTTTTTCTTAGAGTACGAAATTTGTTGCTGGAAACGCCAAAGGCGTTAAATATGGATAACCGTAGGTGAAACCTACGGAAAAGGAGAAAATTTTGGCAACTCCAACGGAGCTGAATATTAAATAACAATATTCAACTCCGTTGGAGTTGTGTGTAATGTTTTATTTACCGTAGGTTTCACCTACGGTTATCCATATTTAACTCCGTAGGAGTTTTAACAACAACTTTCGTACACTAAGATTTTTTTTTATTAAAAAATGTAAGTATGAGGAGGCCCCTCAGTATAAACAGGTATTTAGCCACTGAATTGAAGGTTATTCTAAGATTTTAAAAGAAAATCAAGCTTTTTTCAAAAAAAACAATAACCATTTTAACTGTTTTACGTTTTTATTTTAACTTCGCAAAACTTTGCACCGAGAATGTAGTACATTGTGCATAAATGAATTAGAAACTCAATTTAGTAATCAATTTTTTTTTAATAAAATAAATTTCGTTTGGCAAAAGTATTTAAACCAAGAGGAGTACCTCAAAGAAAAGAAGTAGAACCTGAACACAGAATCAACGGCTTAATCCGAGTCCCCGAAGTACGTCTTGTAGGGGATTTGCTCGAAGAACTCAGTGAAATAGTAGGTGAAGAAATCAAAGTAGGTGTTTACAAAACGAGTGACGCCCTTAGATTTGCTGAGAAATCCGAGCTTGACCTCGTCGAAATCACTCCTAATGCAGTTCCTCCCGTATGTCGTATCGTAGATTACAGCAAATTTCTCTATCAGAAAAAGAAAAGAGAAAAAGAAATCAAATCCAATACTGTCAAAACGGTTATCAAAGAAATTCGTTTCACAGCTGAAACGGGCGACCATGATATAGAATTTAAGGTACGTCACGCAGTTGAGTTTTTGAAAGAAGGCTCCAAAGTGCGGGCTTATGTTCAATTCAAAGGACGTGGTATCACATTCATCAATCGTGGTGAGTTGTTATTGCTTCGTTTTATCCAAGCCCTCGACGAATATGGTATTCCTGAAGGCTTACCTAAAATGGAAGGTAAGAGAATGACGGTCACATTGAATCCGAAGAAGAAGAAATAATTTTTTTAAGACTAAAGACGTAAGATTTAAAACTAATGAATAAATCTCTTTAATCTTATGTCTTTAATCTTACGTGATAAAAAAAGCAATGAGCGTTTTTTTTTAATAAAAACATCTCATTCCTTTTTGTTTTTTATGAGTTAAAATACTATCTTTGCACCTCAATTTTAAAAAATAGTTAATTATGCCTAAAATTAAGACACTCTCTGGCGCTAAAAAGCGTTTCAAAGTGACCGGCAGCGGTAAGGTAAAGCATTATAATGCCAACCACCGCCACTTAATGCGTAAGAAATCAGCAAAAGCTAAAGGTCGTACTACTGGTGCGAGCTTAGTTACAGAAGTTGACACACCTCGCGTATTGACTATGTTGGGTCTCAGCAGCAACCATTAATTAATTGAAAATTCAGAATTGAAAAGTGAAAATTCTATTTTAAAATAATTTTCAACTATCAATCATCTATTTTTCAATTAAAAAGGTGCGTAGTAAAAAATCTTTTTTTTAACGAGAAAACAGAACAAAAGAGTTTTTTTAAGTGTAAAGTGAAAAACTAAGAGTGAAAGATAATCACTTTTCACTATAAACTATTCACTAAAAAAGCCTCTGTTTTGTACTAAAAATTCAAAAATATGCCTCGTTCAGTCAATTCAGTTGCTTCGCGCAACAGAAAACGCAAAATTTTGAAAGCCGCTCGTGGTTACTTTGGCGCTCGCTCTAAAGTATATACAGTTGCTAAAAACGCCGTTGATCATGCAATGGCTTACGCTTATGTAGGTCGTAAATTGAAAAAACGTGCTTTCCGTCGTTTATGGATTGCCCGTATCAATGCAGGTGTACGTCCATTGGGCTTAAGCTATTCAGTATTCATGCACAAGTTAAAAACGGCTAAAATTGACCTTAATCGTAAGGTTTTAGCGGATTTAGCTTTGAATAATCCTGAAGCATTCGCCACTGTTGTGAATAAAGTGAAATAAATTTCACTTTTAGCATTACAGAAAAAGGGAACTGATTGTATCAGTTCCCTTTTATTTTGTCTAAAATTTAAAACGTTAAGCCGCTACTTTAAGCCATTGCAAAATAGCTTTGGCGGGTACACTTGAAGTGATTTGAATATCATGCACCTCTCCTATTTTAAAAGAAATGTAATCGCCTGCTCTCATTCTTACCACTTTTTTAATAGTACCATCTTCATTATAAATATGGCATTCGCAAGTGCCATCTAATAAAATAAAACTTTCTAATATGTCGTGATGGACTTCTTCTGGCACTTCTTCTATCACCCACGCCAAATTCATTTCCACAGTATCATCATTTCTAAGCGGGTGAAAATACACATTTTCTATATCCGCGGGTTGTTCTATTCCTTTTACGGCTTCTTCCCAATCCAACCAATTGGATTCCGGTGAAATCAAGGGCACATTATCCAAAAAAATAGATTGACGATTATTGGATAAGTCGTTCAGTTTCTGAATATTACCCAGAATTTTATCTTTCAGACTGAGGGGGGGAGCAACAGCGTGTGCCTCCGCGTACTTCAGCAATGCTTCCTCCGTTTTTTCAATTTCTTGTTTCATTGAAAAAGCCGAAGTATTGTACTGACCTTGCAAAATATCCCTTAAAGACTCTTTCAATATATTATAACTATTTTTCAAAATATCTAAAAATCAAATTTGATAAGTAGGCGTTAGAAAATAATTGCTGTTTTCTGTCGGGCTGAAAATTATAAAAAATGCGTAGCGGAGCGGAGAATTTCTAATAATTTTTAGAGCCGACTTAAAAATAAAACTGCGATTATTTTAGCCCAACTACTTATAGTTCAAAATATCGCTTTAATTCCTGCAATCCGAGCCTTGCTCTGGTTTTTACAGTACCCAAAGGTACGCCAAAAGTGTCAGAAATTTCTTGTTGTGTATATCCTCCAAAATACATCCACTCAATTACGTCTCGGTACTGAGGGGTTAGCTTTTTAACAATGGCATCGAGCCCAATTGCCTCGACCCTGATTGAAGAACTTCTCGAGATGGTATCCGTATTTACGATAGTCTCAAGGCTTTGGTTTTTTAGTTTTTGTGAATACACCTTCGAACGGGTGAAATCAATAGCCGTGTTCCTCGCAATATTCAACAACCAAGTGGATAATTTACCTTTAGAAGCGTCATAGCTTAGAGCGTTTCGCCACACTTTAACAAAACAATCTTGCAATAAGTTTTCTGCATCTTCTTCAACCATTACAATACGTTTTATCACACCATACATCATAGCGGAATAACTATCGTACAATATAGCATAGCCGTCGTTATCGCCTGCTCGCAGCAGTTCGATTAAGGCATCTTCTGATACTGTATTTATGGTATTTTTAAAATAGGTCATAATGAGTGAAATTCAAACGCACACTAAAATACCTTTTAGCTCGTTCAAAATTAGACATTTTTTAAGCCATCCAACAATTTTTAAGACAAAAAATACTATTACAGGCAAATTAAGTATGGAATTTGTATTCTATTGACTTTATGAAATCACAGAACTACGTGTTTTTACGAAGTATGTAGATTATGCATATCTTTGATGCTCCAACTTGAAAGTCAATTAATTATCTCCTTAAAATGAAAAAAAAATTGGTCAATTATATCCTCATCGCTCTGGGCTCAATTATGTTGAGTAACTGTAATAAACAGACTGAAAATCAAGATGCACCCCTCAGTTTTGATAGCAATAAAAAGCTCTTTTCAGACCAAATCATCAGCGTTTTTTAAAATAGCACCCCCATTATTCAGTACAATTACATTGAAAACTTAAAAGACGGCAGGGGTTTTACAGCCGGTAGAGCAGGTTTTACAACAGCTACTTGCGACTTGTTGGAAGTGGTCAATCGATACACTCAAAAAGTGCCCAATAATGTACTGGCCAGTTTTATTCCTAAATTAAAGCCCTTGTGCAATAATAATGATTCTTCTACTTCGGGCATCATTAACCTTCCTCAGGCTTGGATAACCGCAGCTAAAGACCCTATTTTTAAACAAATGCAGGATAGTGTTTCCGACGAATTTTATTTCAAACCAGTTTTAGCTTATACCCAAAAACTATCGCTCAAGTATCCTTTGAGTATTCTGAATCTCTACGATGCCTGCATTCAGCATGGCGATGGAACTGACCTTGATGGCTTAGCAGCCATGATAAAACGCACAAATCAGGCTTTGGGAGGCTCTCCTACTGAGGGGGTAGATGAAAAAAAGTGGTTGGGAAAGTTTATGACTATTCGTAAAAACACCTTACAAAATCCGGCAAATACATCCACAAAAGAGGTTTGGCGAGAGTCTGTTTATAGGGTGGATGCTCTCAGAAAGATATATGATGAGCAAAATTTTAACCTTAAAACTCCTTTAAAATTAGTGGTGTGGGGAACGAGTTTTATTTTGCCTCAATGATTGCTTTACCTGATTGTTGGCAGTAGGTTGATGTATTGTTAAATTATTGTTTTGCGCCTTTATTTAAGCCGGATTTCGATGTTTACTACATTTTTTTTAGATTTGCTTATTGTTAAAATTTTTAAAACATATCTATGAGCAAACGAACTGCCGAAACTAAAAAAATA
>JANMYC010000027.1:0-4274 GCA_031381715.1 Saprospiraceae bacterium | reverse complement strand
CCTGCGAGTCGTGCAAACCCGTGGTGACGAGCATGGCAGGATAGACTTTGGCTTCCACATTGTCGTAAGGCGAATACGATTTCAAATAATGATAATAGGTTTCATCTTTTGGATTGCCCCATTCATCAAACTCGCCGGTGGTCAAAGGAATGCTTTCATCGAGCATGGTCGTGACCACATCCACAAAAGGGACTTGTGCAATGACACCTTTCCATATTTCAGGTTTCATATTAATCACCGCTCCAATGAGTAAACCGCCCGCCGAGCCGCCTTGACCGAATAACATGTCGGGCGTAGTGTACCCCTCAGTAATGAGATGCTCGCCACAAGCGATGAAGTCAGTGAAAGTATTTTTCTTTTTTAAAAATTTACCATCTTCGTACCATTGGCGACCGAGTTCTTGACCACCGCGAATGTGCGCAATGTCGAACACAAAACCTCTATCCAAAAGGCTCAAGCGAGGCGATGAAAAGTACGGGTCAATCGAGTGCCCATACGAACCATAACCGTATAACAAAAGTGGTGCTTTTTCACCTTTTTTAATCACATTTTTATTGTAAACCAAAGAGATAGGTACTTTTACACCATCAGTAGCGGTGGCGTAAAGCCGCTCAGCATGGTAATTTTCGGTTTTAAAAGTGGCATCTATGACGTCTTCTCGTTTTAATAAAGTCCACTCTTTTGTTGCCATATTAAAATCATAAACTGAACTTGGAGTCGTCAAACTCGAGTATCCCAAACGCAAATCAATGGACTCAAAATCAGGGTTCAAGCCCGTATATGCCATATAAACTTCCTCTTTAAAAGGAATATAATACGCCTCGTGATTTTTGGTAGAAAGCACTTGAAGCTGCGTCAAACCATTATTGCGCTCGCTCAACACGAGGAAATCTTTAAAAATATCCAAACCTTCCAAAAGGGTATCGGGGCGGTGCGGCACTAAATCTTTCCAATTATCACGGGTGGTTTTGTCTTCGCTACAAGTCATCAATTTGAAGTTTTGAGCATTCCAATTAGTGACTATGTAGAAGGTATCGCCGGCATGATTTATCGAGAATTCATGCTTGCGTTCACGGGCTTCAAACATGCGAAATTCACCGTGCGGATTGTTCACCTCAAGCAAACGATATTCGTTAGAAAGTGTTGAGTATGAACCAATTATGATATATTTTTCAGACTTCGTTTTATACACAAAACAGCCATAAGTTTCGTCCGTTTCATGCCAAATACACTCATCGAGTGAAGGGTCAGTGCCAATGGTATGTTTAAAAATTTTATAAGAACGCAAGGATTCATCTTTACGATTATAAAACACGGTTTTATTGTCATTTGCCCATACACAGCTGCCCGTGGTATTTTCTAAGGTCTCGGTTAAAACTTCACCCGTTGCCAAATTTTTAAAGAAAATAGTGTAGATACGGCGGCTCACAGTGTCCACACCATAAGCTAACCACTTGTTATCAGGCGAAATGGAGCGTCCACCGATGGCATAATAAGAAAAGCCTTTTGCCAACTCAGGCACATTCAGCATAATCTCTTCCTCCACCTCCAAGGAACCCTCTTTACGGCTGTGAATAGGGTATTCATGCCCTTCTTCGTAGCGTGTGATGTAGTAATAACCATTGTATTTGTAAGGCACAGTCATATCCGTTTGGGCAAAACGAGAGACTATTTCTTTGTATAATTCCTCTTGAAGAGGCTTGGTATGTGCCATTTGCTCATCCAAATACGCATTTTCGGCATTTAAATAGTCAATAACTTCTTGGTTTTCACGCTCATTGAGCCAGTAATAATTATCAATGCGGGTATCGCCATGCGTGACGAGTTCTTTAGGTATTTTTCGAGCAATCGGTTGTGGTAGCATATAATTGAGTTATTTTATTTTAAAAATTAAAATTTGAGGGGCAAAATTACTTATTTTTGCAGTAAATTGCCAAAAAAAGCGTTTGGGCTATATTTAAGATTACCTATTTATCTTGGTTTGATTAAAAAACTTAAAAATGCAAAATATAAGAAACATTCTATTCGCCTTAATTTTTACACTTATTTTGGTGAATACCAATTTTGCCCAAAATTGTCGGGCATCTATATATTTCGATGAATATATGGAAAAACAATTTGTTCAAGATATACAAGATAGAGTTGCAAACCCTGAATGGGTTAAAAGCGAATTGTTGAAAAAACGATTGAGCCTTGATACCCGAGGGATAAAAAGGGAAATTAAGGTTTACGTTGTTTATCAAAATGTATCTTATACGAACCTATCCGTTAAAAAAGCCGAAGAAATATTGAATCTTTGCGCAGAAAGTTATGGGGATTGTACTTTTACTTTTAAACAAGTCAATGAAACACCAACAAATTTTATATTCTCAACCTCCAAAAACGCTCAAACTGTTTTAAACGACTTACTTGTTGCTGCCGTAGAACAAAATTGGTATCATCAAGCAGACATAATAATAGGTATAACCAGTAATCCTTTTGATTTATATGGTGGATATGCTTATTTGGGTAACTGTAACCAATACATAGGAAAAGGTCTGGTTATTCAAGCATCCTTTTTGAGCTCTGGATTATCGCACGAAATAGGGCACACCTTGGGTATGGAACACGATGATAATAATTTGCCCAACTCTGTTATGTTGCCTTTGGTCCCAAATTATCCTAACCAATTAAGTTCGAGTAATAAGAAATGTTATTTCGAAGGAGCCTCCTGCTTATATAAGGGAATCGAAAAATTCGATATTGTAGCAGTGGAGAAATTGGAATCGAATTTATTGAGTTGGATTGTTGAAATGGAAACGAATATTGACGGGTATTTTATTGAACGCAGCGAAGACACCCAAGTTTGGGAAACTATCGGATTCGTAAAAAGTGTCAGTGGTTCAGATTCAAAAAAATATTATGAATTTAGAGATATTTCGCCGGTACAGATTGGTCATTATCGGCTGAGATATAAAGGGATGGCAGATATAGATAAATACTCTTACCAAGTAACAGTTGAACGGAAAGGACAACTGACCGCTATTATCTCTCCTAACCCTTTCATTCATTCTTTAGAAGTAGTAGTTGATATTTTTGGCAAAAATAATGAATTGAAACTTTTTGATGGTTATGGCAGGGTGCTGTTCAAGCAATCCATGAAAGGGGGGAGAACAACGCTTGATTTGTCTGCTTTTAGTCGCGGTATTTATTTTGTTGAAATAAAAAATGACGGAAATAGGCTTATTCAAAAAGTTGTAAAGCAATAAAAAATGCGGTACTTTTTGCTGATGTTCCCCATTCTCAAGGTATTTCTTGTAAAAGATACCCCCTCAGTAAAAAAGCCTTTGCACAAATGCAAAGGCTTTTTTACTGTATTTTCATTCATTTACTCTACTAAAAATCAAGCTTTTTCCTATCCATTCGTACATCCAATAACCCCTAACTTTTAGAGTGTTCGTGTTGATTAAGCGGCAAACGGAGCGAAAAGTATAGCCACTATTGGGGTCATATATGTTACCGTTATTCCATTCAATACCACCATTGTAATTGAGCGCACTTAAAACTTCTAAGCCCAACCACGGTCGGGTACGCAATGCCTTATCGGGATTTTTTTTATCGAAGTAGTCCGTCATTGTCGTTCCTTTTATGCAATCAAACCATATCACTTTCGCCCGATACTGCCCATTCTGTTTATAAACTTCCACTTTAAGGTCTTTTTCGGCATTCAGCCATTTGCCTAAAATGGCTTCCTCTTGTTTACCTTGCCCTTGTAAATGGTTTAAAACGCTTAAAAAAAGCACTATAATCAGTATTTTTTTCATTTTTATACCTTGTGATATTCTATTTTAATGTTCACTTTTCAGATATAAAATTCACCAATGTCTATCACATTTTTATCACAATTGAATAGGGAATGCAATTTTAGAAAAAGGAGCGACCCCTCAGTAAAACAGCCCTTGCGTGGGTGGGCACAGGCTGTTAATGTTAGCTATATTTATCCATAATTGAGGCAATAGCTTGTGAAATAATAATTTTCAATTTTTTGACTATTTTAAAATATCATTTAATTTTTTTAGTTAAAGTATTTCAAAAAATACAGAGAGTCTGCTCCGATTTTTCGGAAGTCTATAAATTACCTTATATTTTCACTTTTAAAAAAAGTATGTATATTTCTTATGTTTCGCTAAAAATATTTTCCGAAAAAAAGAAAGCGAATTGTGATTGATGGTTGTTAATTTTGGGATTTAGTAATACACAAAATTAGTCAATGAATCGGAATTTAGTAAGTTTAC
>JANMYC010000235.1:0-6817 GCA_031381715.1 Saprospiraceae bacterium | reverse complement strand
CGTGTTTGACCATGCGCCCACGCTCGATGACCAATGTTTTTAAGCCTTTTTCACATAATTCCTTAGCCGCCCAACCGCCGCTAATGCCTGAGCCGATGACAATGGCATCATAAGTCATCTTTTTTTGAGCATTGATATTTAGGTTCATTTCAGATATTTTTCTGTATTTTTTTGTAATTGCTTAGCTGGGCAGTCGCTTACGCTCCGTTTAGCCACTGATTTCACTGATTAAGACTGATTTTACACAGATTCTTTGATGAATATATATTAAAATCAGTGTAAAATCAGTCAGTATCTGTAAAATCAGTGGCTAAACGGAGCATTAGCGACTATGCAACTGAGTAACTACATTTTAAAAAAAAAATCACCGACCCCTCAGTCCCAATTCAATAACTTCCAAATTCTGGATTTTACCGTTTTCAATATGAAATCTGACAAGTGTTTTCACCTTATGAAATCCCTCGTTTCCACACGCCCCGGGGTTGATATGTATCAAATTATGGATTTTATCGGGCATTATTTTTAAAATGTGCGAATGTCCACATATGAATAAATCGGGATGCGTTGCCTTGAATTCCTCTTTGATGCGCGCAGGATATTTGCCAGGGTAGCCTCCGATATGCGTCATAAAAACCTCCAAACCATTGGCACTCCACCGCAAATTTTCTGGAAAACGGTGGCGCATAGCATGGCTATCAATATTACCATAAACTGCTTTTAGTGGTTTGAATTTTTCGAGGGCATCGGCTACCCCCTCAGTACCGATGTCGCCAGCGTGCCATATTTCATCCACTTCCTTGAAATATTCATAGACTTTGGCATCTAAAAAACTGTGCGTATCGGACATTAAACCTATTTTCATAGCGTGAAATAATGCAGAATTCGATTCCGCTTTTTAAAAAAATATGGATGCAACCAAGATTTGTAGAAAACTATTTAAAATCGTATATAAAATTTTGAAGCTTTTATTTGTGCCACAATTACGTGTATGTTACCACGAATTTAACGAATTTACGAATTTTACCAATCTATGTGTTGACAAAAAATTATATCGAATGTCACCAAAATTGCCCTAAAGGGCAATTTATTAGTGAAATTAGCTAAAATTGTCAACACGTAAATTCGTAAAATTCGTAAATTCGTAAAATTCGTGGTAACATACACGTAATTGTGCTCTTGTCTATTATTTAAAGTTATTTTCTACAATTCTTGGTTACACCCAAAAAATATTGAGATAAAATTAAATACGGAACTGGAGTTCCGCTCTACAAATGTAAATTTGCGGTAAAATACGGAATTATGCGAAAATTAAAAATGGAAGAGCTCGGAAGAGTTTCGGTGGATGAGTTTAAAGAGTCAGAAAAAACGCCTTTGGCAATTGTATTGGATGATGTGCGCTCGGCTTTAAATGTCGGTTCAGCTTTTAGGTCGGCGGATGCTTTCGCTTGTCAGGAGGTAGTGCTCTGTGGTTTCACGGCTCAACCACCCCATCGTGAAATATTAAAAACGGCTTTGGGCTCGTGTGAAAGTGTGGCATGGCGACATTTTGAAGATACTAAAACGGCTCTTGAAACCCTCCGTACTGAGGGCTACACTTTAGTTGCCGTGGAACAAGCTATCAACACTACTTTCTTACAAGACATTAAAAATCAATCTTTTATAGATAAAAAATACGCTCTTATATTCGGCAATGAGGTAGAAGGAGTGAGCGACGAAGCGATGAAAATGGCGGATATGGTCGTCGAAATTCCTCAATTCGGTACTAAACATTCTTTGAATATATCTGTCTCGGCGGGCATCGTGATTTGGGAATTTTTAAAAGGATTTAAAGGACTTTGAGCCTACGGTGTCATCCTGATTCTTGGGATGACACGCTACGTTACAGCTCTTTGTACAGCTTCATCCACTGCTCCCCTATCGTCCTTTCATGAAATTGCTGAACATACTCGTACCCCCTCAGTATCATGCGTTCTCGGACGACTTCATTGGTCAAAACCGTGTGAATAGCCGCGGCAATCTCATGGGGTTTATGCGGATTGATATAGATTGAATCGGGACCTGCGGCTTCTGGGAAACATGAACCAACACTCGTAATCACTGGGCAATCGCTCCACAATGCCTCAATAATGGGTATGCCAAAACCCTCTTGAAATGAAGGCAATATCAACGCTTTCGCATTTCTGTAAATGATAGGAAAATCAGAAAAAGGTACGTTTTTAAGGAAAATAATGTCATTTTCTAAGCCTTTTTCGTGGATATAGCTTTTTATCTTTTTAAAATATGCCCCACCATCTCCGATGACAACGAGCGGAATTTTAACGGATTTATCCAATATTTCAACGGCTTTCACCAAGCCTAAAAGATTTTTACGCTCATTGACAGTGCCTACATAGAGTAAATACTGAGAGCCTGCCCCGATTGCTCGGGGGGGTAGATTAACGGAAGCGGGCGATGCGATTACACCCCCTTTTTTAAAATAAAACTGCGGATGACATGATTGATAAATGACTTTTATTTTGTGCTCATCTATGTTATAAAACTCCATAATATCCCGCTTGGTTGCATCGCTGATAGCCACCACCACTTCAGCTTTTTCGCAAGCCGATTTGAATTTAGCGGTGTATATTTTTCTATCAATAAATGGATAAAACTCTGGATAACGCTCATGAATCAAATCGTGAATCGTCACCACCGATTTTACGCTCCGCGGCATTTTTATCGGCAATTCATGAGAAAGTCCGTGAAAAATATCAATTTTTTCTTTTAAAATGTCCTCTTTTATGAAATATGACCGCCATAAGGCAGGCATTTTTTTATTAAAACCCGTCGGAGTATGGATTTTAAACGAATCATATTCTTTTAAAAAATCAAGGCGCGGGTCTTCTTTTACGAAAGGCGTGAAAAGCGAGTATTGATTTTCGGGATAGTATTTGGCAAGGGTTTCCAATAGGGTTCGGCTATAATTACCCAATCCTGTAAAATTATTAAAAGCTCTTTTTGCGTCAAAACCAATATTCATTTTCTGAAAAACTATAAAATTTAAATACCCAAATTGAGAATCTTCCTAATATTCAACCATTGCTATTTACTTACTTGCAGAACTGGAGTTCCGCCCTACTTTAACCCAAATATCTGAAAATATAAACATCTTCACATAATGATTTGAGAATTAATCCAAAATATCCGCAATTTTATCTAATAAAATAGATGATTGATGGCAAAACATTGAACTTCACATTTATAAATGAACCGAATTGTAAAAAATATTAAAAGATTATTAACGCGTAAAGTCGTCTACCACTTAGCGTTTTGGGTCACATTGCTTTGCATTTTGACTGCTATGGAAATCCGTGTCGGTGACGGAGATTCCAGTTTTATGTTTTTTTTCACCAATGAATTAATCATCCTCAGCTTTTTTGCCATCATATATTATTTTAATAGCGAATATCTCATCCCTAAATATTTGACCCAGAATAAAATGTGGACATATTTGGGGGCATTGGTTGGCAGCGCTGTTATCATCACGCCCATTAAGATATTCATTTTATTTAAAAAATTTAAAAACTCACCAGAATTACAACTTGAATTAGTCAATAGTCAATATTACAATTATTTACTATCTATCATTACAGCGGGCATTTCAACGATTGTAAAAATAACAACCGACTGGGCAAAACAGATACGCGTGCAACAGGAACTCGAAACCCGCACCATGCAAACGGAGTTGAATTTTTTGAAATCACAGATAAATCCGCATTTTTTATTCAACACGCTCAATAGCTTGTACGCTCTGACACTTAAAAAATCAGATGAAGCACCTGAAGTAGTCATCAAACTTTCCGAAATGATGCGTTATATGCTATATGAGTGCAACGAGCAACAAGTGCTGCTGAGTAAAGAAATTAGCTATATTCGCAACTATCTTGATTTGGAAGCTTTGAGGCATAAAAAACTGGATATTCGTTTTAATATCGATGGCGATGCAGGTGATTTGAAAGTTGCGCCGCTTATTTTTATTTCTTTTATTGAAAATGCGTTCAAACACGGGGCAGCTAACCATATTTCGGATGGTTTTGTGCATATTCACGTTCATTTAGAGAATAATGAACTCAATATGTACGTCGAAAACTCCAAACCCGAAAAGCAACCGACCATCGAGCACAAGCGAAAAAGCGGTGGCATCGGCTTAGTGAACGTTAAAAGAAGGCTCGATATACTCTATAAAGATAATTATCATCTTGATTTGTACGACAATCCGAACACCTATGGCGTCAACCTTTGGATGAAAATTGCGCCCGAGGTAGGATTGCCGACCCCCTCAGTATATAACGAGATTTAGACATTAAACAAGTAAAAAATATAGAAAATGAATGTAATAATAGTAGATGACGAACCTTTAGCATTGGATGTGCTTGAAACATATATTTCGAGAATGCCCGAATTGAACCTCATAGCCCGTTGTAATAATGCTTTTGAGGCGAATGATGTGCTCAAAAATAATGATATCGACCTCATGTTTTTGGATATTCAGATGCCCCAATTGACGGGAATTGAATTTCTTAAAACGCTCACCAAACCGCCAATGGTTATTTTTACAACGGCTTATCCCAATTACGCCGTGGAGGGTTTTGAACTCAATGCGCTGGATTATCTCCTAAAACCTATCTCGATGGATAGATTTATGAAATCCGTAAACAAAGCCACTGAAAAATACGAATTGCAAAATAAAGAAGCCGCTCCTGCACCCGATGGTAACTCAATTGCCGTGGGAACGAACACTGGCGACACAGATTATATCTTCGTAAAAAGTGATAAAAAGCTTATTCGAGTCAAATTTTCAGATATTTTGTACATTGAGGGATTAAAAGATTATGTCATTATTCGCACTGAAACGGGTCGAGTTATTTCACTACAAACAATGAAAAGCCTTGAAGATAAGCTGCCAGTGGGTCAGTTCGTCCGAATCCATCGCTCGTATATTGTTGGTATGGATAAAATAAATGCCATTGTTGGAAATATGGTAGAGGTAATGGAGAAAGGCTTACCCAAGCACCTTCCGATAGGTAAAAACTATAGAGATGAACTTCTCGAATTAATAGAAAAGCACAAATTGTAGTTTTTAAATGATTCTGAAAAGGTAAAATCCAAATCAAGCCATTTGGAATTTTTAACAATAAAAAAAATTAAAATCGCTTTTTTAGGCAAAAAACTGTCATAAAAACTTACAAATCTGCTTTTTAAGGAATTTTCTCTTTTGATTTTTTGAAAAATCATTTAATTTTTTTTGAAATCAGTTTAAAAATTCAAACTAATAATTACTTTTGTAGCGAAAGTATTTTTTGTTACAATAAAAAAATGAAAGTGGATAACGACAGAAATTCCAAGCGTTTCGAGAGTGTTTATTCAAAGAAAGTTCGCGCTGGTAAAAGGAGAACTTATTTTTTCGACGTCAGAAGAACAAAAGGTGAAGATTTTTATTTGACGCTGACTGAGAGTACAAAGAAATTTGATGGTGGCTACGAACGCCACAAAATTTTTCTTTACAAGGAGGATTTTAATCGTTTTGTTCAAGGACTGGATGAAGCCGTCAATTACATAAAAACGGAACTCATGCCGCAGTACGATTACGATGAGTTTGCACGCCGCCAAGAAGAGTATGAAGCTCGTTATGCAGAAGAATCTGCCAATAATGAAAAAGGTGAAAACCTTGAAGTGAATGATAAATTTGAAAGTAAATTTGATACCAGCTCTGAAATCAGTGCTAAAGAAGAACCTGAAATCAGAGTAGAGGAAAAAATTCAAATTGAAAGCAAGCCATCTCCTCGTGTCAATCTTGCCAATGACGATGAGGAAGATATGAGTTGGTAATACATTTCAATATCTCATAGTTGCATAGTAAAAGCGAATCTTCTCTTGAGAGGTTTCGCTTTTTTTCTTTTTTGGGTTTTTGAAGAAAAATATGGTGCGTTTCGCTCCATTGGTGCAAAGCTCCATCAAGCTAAAAGCATGACAAACTAAAGGCATGACTAAGGGATTAAAAGTTGTAACATTTATTCAAAGAAAAGCGTTTTATTTGAGTTTTAAAAGATATATCAATCATCTATCAAAATATATTAATTATGAGTGAAGTTCAAAATCAAATCAACATTGAGTTGCCAGAAGATGTGGCAGAAGGTATTTATTCAAATTTAGCAATTATATCACACTCCAATACCGAATTTGTGGTGGATTTCGTGCGCATGATGCCCAATGTACCGCAGGCAAAAGTAAAAAGCAGAATCATTTTGACGCCCGAACACGCTAAACGCCTTTTGAGTGCATTGGCTGATAATGTGCATAAATTTGAACAGCAATTCGGTAATATTATCGAAAAAGATGTGCCGCCATTCCCAATGAATTTTAATACGCCAACGGCACAAGCGTAATTATTGAAATTTTACATTCAATTGCACACGTGATTGAATAGTCAACAAAATAAGCACAAAAGCGTTGAAACAAAGTAATTGTTCAGCGCTTTTGTTCTTTACTTTGATTTTATGCAAACTTTTACGCATTTATTTAAATGGTTGGGGGATACATTGAGCATGCCTGCATATTCTGCTACGGAATTTTTTTCATAAATATACCTTGCGAGTTTACTTTTATACTGTTGTGTAATTCTGAAAGCAGCATTTTCTGTTATCTTTTCCTGTTTGGCAAACTGCCTTACTTCAAGAAATAAGGCGAGCAGGTTTATACTGATTATATCCAGGTCAATTTTAGAATTACTGCTATATTCAAGTTCAAGCCTGTGAAGGATATTCAGTGCATGCGTTTT
>JANMYC010000225.1:0-4139 GCA_031381715.1 Saprospiraceae bacterium | reverse complement strand
GTCTCGAGGGTGGGGAGGACGGGATAAAACCGAGAAATCGGAGTAACCGCCCCGTGGAGGTTCGAATCCTTCCCTTACAGCTTGGAAATTTTTTATAATTTATTTATTGATAATGTGAGGTTTTGAAATTGGCAGCCATGCCCTCTTGTCTCGGGGGTGGGGATAACGGGATAAACGCGAGGTATTTTGGGGGTTGACCACCAGCGCGCGCACTCTGTCTTGCAGCTAACCGCTCCGTGGAGGTTCGAATCCTTCCCTTACAGCACAACTAAAAACCTAGTTAGATTTTTTTTCATGTGATTGGTTTGATGCAAAAGTAAATCCGCAATACGTTTATACGTTTGCGGATTTTTTTTTGGTAGAAACGAAAAGAGCTGACTTCAAAAAAACCAGCTCTCTATTTATTTTATACGAATACCGAATGAACGGTTTTTACATTCAGCAAATCACCTAATTTTAAGAATACCTGCTTCCACTCGGGGCTTGGATACATCCTTACTCGCGATTCGAATTGACTCAACATATCGAAGTAAAGCGTTTGGCTTTTCCAAACATTAGGCTTTATTTTCATCTGATTCAGAATATTCAATACCTCATTCAACGCCTGCACTCTACTGAGGGGTAAGCCTATTTTATCAATTTTCTTTATCTCATCAAAAATACGCTCACTCGCTGCCAATTTGAAAGCATTTTCGTCCGTAAAATTGATATTCCACTTCTGAAATTCGTTTAGAGTTTTATTTAATTGATTGATTTCTAATGAATCTCCTTTGAAAAAGTTTTTCAAATCACTGTTCAACACGTATTGAATGGCACTTTTATAAGCATCGGGAACGGCTACGCCCGAGACAAGCAAGCCATTCATTAACTGATAATTGTTCTCATAAATTTTACGGAACGAAGCTTCTACTGATAAAAGATTTTTCTCCGTAATTTGGTTGATAATTTTCTGTTTTTCCTCCTTAAAAAGCTGCCAAATAGTGAATTTCTCTGGACCAAAATATTCCTGCATAGAGCCAATCACATCCGCTAAGTTGACCTCTTTGAAAGCATTTGATGTACGGTTGTACATTTCATCAAATAATGACTGCTCCATATTCAATGATATATTACCAATAATATTGAGCTGACCTAAGTATAATACAGCAAAGCTGAAATGCTTTTCTGAATGCGTTATTTTGGAACGTACCGTAGTTCGTCCGATGGCTAATATCTGATTACCTGCTTCAATGCGTTCAAAGAATTCGCTTGTGGCTACATAATTAAAAAACTCTAAGGTTTCAGGATATTTTTCAAATAAAGAACTGGCTGCATAATGCATTCCTACGCGCATCAAATCAACATGAGCCGGTTTTACATTTTTTTCATAAACACCCGCTCCATTTCCAAAAACCTCTAAATTGCTCGGTGCTTGTGAAAGGCGGAATATAAACTCTTCTTCTAAATCAATATCTGCTACTTGTTTCCCATAGTGAATGGCTCTACAAGCATATTGCAGGATTTGAGTCGTTTCTAAACCTGATATTTCATCAAAAAACCAACCACAGCTTGTGAACATCAAAATGGCATTGCGCTGCATTTCGAGTAAACGGAATAAATGTACTTTTTCGCGTTTGGTGAGTACTCTTAAGGCATATTTATCCAAAAAGGCATTGAAATTATCTTCTGATCTATCCAATAAAATGGAAATATATTCATTACGGACTTGCCATACATCCTTCACATACTTAGAGGCTTCTTTTTCAAATACAGGAATCAACTGGTCGCGCAGCCAATTCAAGGCAAAACGCAGGGGCCCTCGCCATTTTTGATGCCATTTGCCATAACCACTACCACCGTTACAACCACAATCCGCACGCCAGCGTTCAACGCCATGTACACAAGACCACGATGAGTTTTCGTGAATTTGGACTTCATACTGAGGAGGGAACATTTCGAGGTATTCAGCATAGTTCGTCAGCTTGGCAAATGATTTTTCTTCGATAAAATTAAGACAATCTGCCAATGCCATTTCACCTAAACGATGATGATGACCATAGCTTTCTCCATCAGTGGCAATATGTACAAGCTCAGGTTCATCATTAGAAGTATCGAAAGCATTTAATAGGCGCTGTGCAAATGCTTTTCCACTGTTCAATAACCCTTCAAAAGCAACCGCTTGAGAAACATTACCATTATAAAAAAACAAGGCAATCGACTTCCCAGAGGGCAGTTTGCAAACGTAAGGGCGGCGAGTATCAACACTCTCATTGTGAATATCCTCCCAACTTTCAGTCCCTTTTTTTCTAAAAGCTTTGGCTTGGCGCGGAGCTAATATTGTGTATTTTACACCATATTCAGCTAATACTTCTAAGGATTCGGTATTAACAGCTGTTTCAGCTAACCACATACCCTCAGGCATCCGACCAAATCTATATTCGAAATCTTTTAAACCCCAATAAACTTGCGTAACTTTATCATTATAATTTGCTAAAGGCAATATCAAGTGACTATGTGCTTGTGCTACTGCAGAGCCATATCCTGAAAAACGTTTTTGACCGTTTTTGTCAGCTTTTTGTACCAATTTGTAGGTGTCAGGATCAGCTTTTTCCATCCAACCTAAAAGAGTAGGGCCAAAATTAAAACTCATCCTGCAATAGTTATTCAGGATATCCACAATTCTATTTTCCGAGTCGAGTATTCGCGCGACAGCGTTGGTCGCATAACATTCAAAATTAATTCTCTCGTTCCAGTCATGGAATGGAGTAGCACTTTCCTGAGGTTCTATTACCTCTAACCAAGCATTTTCGCGCGGAGGTTGGTAGAAATGACCGTGAATACAAATATATTTATTTTCCATACGCTCGTTATTTTTCATATAATTAGTGTAAAGATAACACTTTCCTTCTTTTATTTTTAGTTCCACCACACCCTTTTCGCAAACTTCCTGTATCTAATATAGAATTGATGACCTTAATTTTTAAATTGAAGAATTATATTTTGCAAATAAGGAATTATCCCAATATCATTTCATTTTAAATGAAATGAAAAATATTTGATATAAATACAGCTTAAGGCTTACTAAAAAGTCAAAATAGAGTAATATTATACGGAATTACTTAAAATTTTGTTAAGACAGAAAACATAAGCGGCAGAATTTTTATTAAAACGTTAATACTGCGTATATTTGACTTAAATCCATTTTGAAATGAAAAAAATCCATATCTCTCTCATCATATTGTGCTTCATACTGAGGGGTAGCATTGCTTCTTTTGCACAAGAACAAACACCTCCTTCTGCGCCCGAAAAGCATTTGGTACAGTTCAGTGGTATCATAATTACTGAAGAAGCCGGTCGAATGGTTCCTGTTCCTTATGCGGGCGTATTCGTTGCCAAAAGAAAAGTAGGTACAGCCGCTAATTATCAGGGCTTTTTCAGCATTGTTGCCGAACGAGGAGAGACAGTTAGTTTCTCTGCTTTAGGATTTCGAAAAACTACTTTTAAAGTACCTGATACACTAAAAGAAGAAAGGTACTCGATGGTTCAAATCCTTAGCCGAGACACTATTCTTTTGGATGAAGCCATTATTTTCCCTTGGCCCAGTAGGGAACATTTCAAAACAGAGTTTTTGGCAATGAATGTGACGGATGAGTTGGAAAAACGAGCCGTTGAAAACCTTGCTGCCGAAACCCTCGACAAAGTACGCGAGGTTACGGCATTTGATGGACGAGAGACAGGAAGTATGTACCTTCGTCAGCAGGCTAAAAATTATTATTATTATGGTGGTCAAATTCCGCCAATGAATATATTCAACCCAAATGCTTGGCAACAATTCTTTAAATCATGGCAAAATGGTGATTTTAAAAAGAAAAAGAAAACTGGCAGTGGTTAGTTGAACGCTTTAAAATAAGCGTTTTTTTAAAATACTGAGGGGGTGTCATTATGTGATACCCCCTCAGTATTTTCACCAACTTCTAATTTTTTTCTCCAAAATAGTTGTCGAATATCCATCTATATACGGCAGGCTTTGCACTTTACCACCATTAGCCAATACGACATCTGACCCGATTATTTGATGGGGCTGCCAGTCACCGCCTTTTACCAATATATCAGGTAAAATAAGTTTGACAAGATTGAACGGGTCATCTTCCTCAAACACT
>JANMYC010000182.1:0-1810 GCA_031381715.1 Saprospiraceae bacterium | reverse complement strand
AAAGTTTTCTGAACATTTAGACTAAGAGGATTTTCGAGCGGTGGGTGAATACCGTTGTGGCGTACATTAATAATTTGTGTAGCTCCAGTGGGGCGTTGTATTTTTAAAACACCGCATACCCGACTAATTTTTTCAAAAAGTTCAATTAATATTACTTGTTTTTCAATAATTTAATTAATATTGGAGTCTATTCGGTTAACTTTTAAAAAAAACTAAATGTCAACATTAAATGAAGTAAAAGGGCTGGTCTCGGAAGGTAAAACTGAAGAAGCCATTGACCTACTCCAAAGTATCCTCGAAAGTAAAAACGACGACGAGACACTCAATACCGTCTTACTTTTAGAGTCTCGATACAAAACGTACAAAAGAAAAGAACTGGCGGAAGTTACGCTGTCAAGAACTGAGTTAAATGACATCAATGACGCTATATTGGTTTTGTGTAGCGACTTAAAAAAAGATGATGGTAAACCACGCCATCGTGAAAAAAACAGTTCAATTCCTGACCCTCAATCCCAACCATCCTTTTTTAGCAATCCGATGGTTAAATACGGAGCTATTGGGGTAGGTGTCTTGATTCTGATATCCATTATAGCAAATTCAGGCGGTGGAGAGAATGGCACAACGAGTAACAACACCGAACAACAAAGCCAAATGAACGCGCCGTCAACCGCTCCAAATGCTGATAACGGTGGCATTCAGTGGCACGTAACACCCAACAAAATCATTTTAGAAGAACCGAAATACAACGATATTCAGATTGAAGTGGCCAATATTTCTGTTACTCCAGAAAATGAAAATATAAAAACTGTAGCGATAAAATTTAAAATGACTTGCATAGATAACGGTATTGACGAATGTTGGGAGAGTGACCTAAAATATATATTTTTAAACCCTGACTTTCAAGTCAAAGAAAGCGTTAAATCAAAGACATCCTTGAAGTTTCAAATCGGGCAATCCTGGGATATGGATATGTTTGTTAGAGTACCTATCGATATGCACAATGGCAGTTTAGATATGTATTACCTAAATAAGATAAAACATACTTTTCAGTTAGATTTTTGATACTACTTTTCTTCTACAATAAAACACGGCTCGTATGAATCATAGATTTATTCGAGCCGTGTTTTATTAAATAAACGATAAAATCATACACAACCAATTTTATTTAACTGACTTTAAACAAAAGAAATTATGAAAACCAATCGTCATTTATCGCTCATCGTACAAGCCGTTTATGTTTTACTGACGGGTCTCCAACTCATCTTCGTGCCGAATATGCTTTTAGGCATGTTTGGCTTCGAAGAAACTTCCGAAATATGGATAAAAGCATTGGGCATTGTTATTCTGCCCTTATCTTACGTGTATTACACCATCAATCAACAGGGCACAGCCGATGTCGTGCGCTCCACGGTATTTTCGAGACTGTTTGTCGGCGTTGGATTCACTCTTTTGGCACTCACCGGTCAAGCAAAGATGAGCCTCATTTTGTTTGCGGGCATTGATGTCGCTACGGCGGTGTGGACTTGGATGGAATTGAAGAAAGCGGCTTAAAAGCTTAGAATAGTTCAAAGTCTTAGTAAGCCTCCAAGGCTTACTAAGACTAAACCCCTCAGTAAAAAGAAAAAAATAATTCTTAAAATGTGAAATAAGTAAGTTGACCTAAGTAATCGATAATTCTCAAGTTCGCCCCCATACCCCCAAGGGCAGGGTTGATTGGTTCTAAAAAGGTGCAGAGCACCGCCATATTTGTAGCAAATTTTATTTTGTTTCGTTGAGGTGCAGCGCACCGAAATAGAAGAAACTATTGCGG
>JANMYC010000166.1:0-5566 GCA_031381715.1 Saprospiraceae bacterium | reverse complement strand
GATGCTGAAATCAGTTTCAGAGTATCAGGTGCTGAGCCTGAATTATGGAATCCGCAAACAGGTAAAACCGAGAAAGTATCGTATAAAATCGAAAATGGTCGAACGATTATTTCTTTACATTTTGAATCATGGGATGCCTATTTTATCATTTTTAAAAATAAAGCCACCGTTTTAAACTATAAAAAACCTATTTCAACGGAAATACAAGTTGAGAGCATTAGGAGCCCTTGGAAAGTGAATTTTCAAGAGGGTAGAGGTGCGCCACAAGGTGCGACATTTGATAAGTTAGCTTCGTGGTCTGAAAATGCGGATAATGGCATCAAATATTTCTCAGGCACAGCCACGTATCAAAATACCTTTAAAATGCCTGTTTTATCAAAAGATGCAAGCTATGAGATTGATTTGGGCGACGTTAAAAACATTGCAGAAGTCATTTTGAATGGTAAAAATGTAGGAACGGTTTGGAAAAAACCATTTAAACTCGATATTACTGAGGGGGTCAAAGCAGGTGACAATACACTTGAAATTAAAGTAACAAATACTTGGGTGAATCGTTTAATTGGCGATGCACAGCCTGATGTGAAGCAGAAAATTACGTTTACAACAATGCCTTTTTATCAAGGAAAGGAGCCTTTATTGCCTTCAGGTTTGATCGGTGAAGTGAAAATTTTGAAGAAATAAAATGAATAGTATATTGGGCGAGATTTTTAGCCTCGCCCAATTTCAAAACTTTTAAAACATAAAATCATGACCTCAATTATTCAAACAATTCTTAAAATCTCCTTATTTTTTGTAATTAGCTTTTGTATTTGCCCTCCAAAAATACACGCGCAAGTTTATTCAACAGATAGAATTGTGAAGAAAGACAGTACTGTCATGTTTGTTTTTATCTTGAACCATAGTTGGAATAATGTAAAATATCGCAATTACGGTCAAGAAACAGACAGTGTTCATTTTATCCACAAATCCGAAATTGAAAGAATTATATTAAGAAATGGATATGTATACAATCATCCCCAAGTAAAACCTGAAGTTATACCAGATAAAGTTGACAGCACAAAACGCCCGTTTTTTTTCCCTATTTATTTAGACGCTGCTTTTGGTTTTACACTTTCTGAGAGTACTTCTTCTATTGCTGATATAAATTTTGGTTTTAGATTGAGTGAAAAATATGCCATTGGTTACTCCCAAATAGCTATGAGTGATTACACCACTGATGCTATAGCCTGGGGTATTCAATTCAGGTATACACCAAAGCATTTCATGTTTAAATTTGAAGCGGGTAAAATAACTAAAGCTAGTGCCATCGACCATTCAAGCGATGCTATCTACACTTATTTGCCACAAAAATCTAATAATTCTTACCTCCGGCTTTCTGCCACAGTAAGAGTAGCATCTATTCTTACTTTAAGCTTAAATTATATTTATTCAGGCACTAAAACATTTGATATTGCCAATAAAACCAATGGTACAATTGTTCCTTTAGGCATAACATTTAAAGATAATATGGGATTTTTATGCCCTCAAATTGGGATTTCTACACCGCCAATGCGCTCAAAAAAGAATAAAAAATGAAGAAGTATTGATTTTACTGAGGGGATCACCAAAGAAGCCAATACACTTGAAATCAAGGTGACAAACCTATGGGTCAATCGTTTAATTGGCGATGCACAACTCGATGTGAAGCAAAAAATTACGTTCACGACGATGCCTTTTTATCAAGGCAAAGAGCCGTTATCGCCTTCGAGTTTGATGGGAGAAGTGAGAATTTTATCGAAAAAATAATATTAAGACGGGAGGTAAATAGTACTATTTTAATGCGTTTAACCTATGAAATTCAATAGAATGACATATTTGAGGTATTTTATCAGGACTCAAATATAATGATTACAGCTACTGAGGCGGTTTATGATGTCTATCTGGTTTTGTAAATCCCAAAGCGGACTACTATTCTTTGATGGTAGTAACAAGTTTTAAGTTCAAGGAATTTTGAAGATAAAAAAGAGTGATGATTCGATTTCGGAACATGCCGAAATTAATTGTTTAATCTAAAATTTAAAACCATACATAAAAACTTAATTAGGTATTTTGAACCACGAACCTGCCTTTGTCGGCAGACAGGTTCGTGGCTTAATAACTTTTATGTATGGTTTCAAAATCTAAAACAATAAAGATTTATGGAAGAAGAAAAAGCCCTGATTATTTATGGTTCACTTGCGCCCAATGCACCCAATCATTCGGTTGTTGCGCACATCAAAGGTGATTGGCAGCAAGGCATCGTCAGAGGAAAGTTATTGAAAGAAGGGTGGGGTGCAGATATCGGTTATTTGGGGTTTCAACCTTGCAGTATTGAAGAACAAGAAGAAATACCCGTTTTTGTTCTTTTTTCTGAAGAATTACCCGCAAATTGGGCATATTTAGATGATTTTGAAGGAGAAGAATACAAAAGAATATTGGCGAAATATGAATTAAAAAATGGGCAAACAGGTGTAGGACGTATTTATGCTGTCAACGAAGCCAGCATTTAAAAAGGCTATTTGAATAGCGCACCCCCTCAGTATTTTTATAAAAAAGTAATTATTTTAACTTATCAAACAGATTTCAAAAATGAAAAAAGCAAGTATCGTTTTTATCGTATTATTCTTTTCAGTATTGGCAAGTGGTTTTGCTCAAACGGCTGTTTCTACTACACCTGTAACAACTGCGCCTGCAACTGATTTTTTTGCTGGCAAATGGGAAGTCGTGTTTATCGGTACTCCTCAAGGTGACGCCAAATTGATAGCTTCTTTCACGCGTAAAGACGGTAAATTAGAAGGAGAATTGAAAGACCCTACTAATGATAAAGCTGAGGCTATTCCAGTAACAAGTATTGACGAATCAGCCAGTAAACTCTCCTTCGGTTTTTCAGCCCAAGGATATGATTTAACGGTGGAATTAGAAAAAGTGGACGATGATAATTTGAAAGGCATGATGATGAATATGTTTGAAACGAAGGCGGTTAGAGTTAAACAGTAAGCCTGTCTTAAAGCCTCTTTATTGAGTAAATATTCGCTTCTACCGTAAAATGGATTGATAGTGCATATTTTTTGATTTCTTTTACATAACAGTCGGGTATGCTTATAGGTAATTTTGTGTTGTAGAAAATAGACAAAATTTTCTATTGAAAATCTTTTTATTTTCATAACTAAACAACGCAATTATTGATATGAAAAAATTACAATGCATCCCGCAAAGCGGGATTAAGCTACTCCTAAGCCTGTGCTTTACACTCTTATCGATAGGCTTATTCGCACAAAAAATTTCAGGTACTGTCAAAGACAGTGATGGCTCATCTATTATAGGTGCATCGGTTTTAGTTAAAGGAACAAACAACGGTACCACTACGGATGAGAATGGAGCTTTTACGTTGGACAATGTCGCACGGGGTTCTACTTTGGTAGTGTCATTTGTCGGATTTAAAACGGTTGAAGTCAATGCTGACGGCTCGATTTCCGTTACTTTAGAAGGAAGTGATGCTTTGGACGAAATGGTTGTTACGGGGGTTTTTGACCCGCGCACACGTATGCAAGCCTCGGTTGCTATTTCTACACTCAATGCAGCTCAATTGGATAGAATAGTGCCAAGTAGCTCGGTTGATTTACTTAAAAATATGCCGGGCGTTTATGTCAATTCGGCAAAAGGTGAAGTGGGCAGTGCAGTTTATACACGTGGTTTGAACTACAATGGCGGCTTTTTCTATGTGTCTATGCAAGAAGATGGTTTACCTGTGTTGGGTATTTCGGGCTTGCTACAACCAGATGCGTTTTTGCGCGCGGATGCTACTATTCAGCGTGTGGAAGTCGTGCGGGGCGGTACAGCGTCCATTTTAGGACCTAATGCACCGGGCGGTCTTTTCAATTATGTGTCAAAAAAAGGGGGACAAACGCTCGGTGGCGAAGTTCGCACAAGAGTGGGTTTGGAAGGCAACGGACAAAATCTTTATTTGCGGGGTGATTTCAATATTGGAGGGCCCCTCAGTAAAGACAAGTCTTTGACGTTCAATGTCGGCGGTTTTTATCGTAATGCCGATGGACCTAAAAACCCCGGTTATAAATTGAGCTATGGTGGTCAAGTAAAAGCCAATGTTATCAAACAATACAATTCAGGCTCAATTAAGGTTTATGCCAAATTATTGGACGATAATACGGCGCCTTTTGAGTTCACACCTTCAACGAGTTTCACAAGCCCACAAGCGGCTCCCGGTTTTAATAATACAAGTTCTACCTTAGTTCAATCTTTGCAATACACTATACCCAAAACACTTACAGGGTTAGATAGAGATATTAATTATGATACTCGAAAAGTACAAGGCTACAATGAACTCGCAGCAGGTTTTAGCTGGGAGCAACGTTTTGGAGAGGGTTGGACTTTTAACAACAATTTCCGCATATCCAACAAAGATAATATCAATCAAACTACAGCCGTTGTGTTTCCATTTAGAGTTGACCAATTGACATTTTATGGTGTCGGCGGTAATGTTGGGCGCATGGGTACTTATGAATTTTATGACCCAACAACAGGCAAAAGTTATGGTACTGTACAACAATTATCACCGACTGCACCTGGTCCTCCAAGAGTTATTGCTGGAAGTTTGAGCCTACCAGGAAGTGCTATTATGCCAAATGCTGTTTTATACAATCCGAATCCATACAGCGAAAATGGTTTGAACGATATTATGAATCAAGCAACCATCACTAAGAAATTGTCAAATATGACTTTTACAGGTGGTCTTTATGCGGTATCTTCAAAAGCAACTCGCTTGACATTGATTCCTGCGGCACAAACATTTGCCACAGTTGAAAGCCAACCTAAAACGGTGGCGATTCGCTACACTAATTTGGCGGGCGTTAAGCATGATTTGACTAATAAACAAGGTATAATGAACGTTGGTGGCGGCGGTTTGTATAACAACGAAGCAACCATTAACCAAACGGCTTTCTTCTTGGGTCACAACTGGGATATTTCAGATAAATTAAATGTTGACTGGGGTATCCGCGCTGAAAACTTCCGCATTAAATCAAGTTTCACAACGCCAAAACGTGGTACTGACAGCAAATTAGGTGCAGATGGTGACTCTTTAACTCTATATGATAGTCGTGTTTTTACCAGAAATTCTGAACAAAGTTATGATAAGAAACTCGGCTTTGGCGACGTTTTCTCCTATTCTTTAGGCGCAAACTATAAAGTGAGCGATGTTTTTGCAGTCTATGGTCGTTTTTCACAAGGTCGTAAAACACCTGATTTGAGCTATTTTATGGACATTGCTAATCAGCAATTGACTTCGGGCATTTCAGTAGAAGCGCAAAATATCCAAATGGCAGAATTGGGTTTGAAATTTAAAAATGATAAATTCAGCTTGTTTGCAACGCCTTTCTATACTTTAGCGGTATCCGTTCGAGGAAGAGCTTATTGTGAGAAGAAAGGTGATTGAGTACCTTTGTGAGGAACAAAAAAGGAACGGATGGAAAAAGAAATAAGAACAGAATCTATGATGGAGCCCATAATAAAGGAGTGGCAAGAATCAGGT
>JANMYC010000130.1:0-2216 GCA_031381715.1 Saprospiraceae bacterium | reverse complement strand
TTTGCCGTTATAAAAACCCCGCCTGAATGATGAGTCGGGCAGGCATCTTTTGCGTTAAATATTCTAATATTCGCCTTAAAAGATGCTTATTCTAACAACAAAATAATTAGCCTAAAATGTAAATTTATTTATTTTTCATTCCTAATTTTAGTGACAACGAATTAACGCCAAATAATTTTATGTTGTTTACTTCTGCTCGCACATTTTTATTGCAAAGTCCAAAACATTGTCTTGATTGGCTTTTAGGTCTGAAATCTTATCAAAAACCTCATAGTCTGGAAGTCTCTTTTTGGGGTATTCTTTTTTTAATTCGTCAAAACAAAGTAGTGGCATATCAACGGCTATTGAACTATTGGGCAATTTAATGATATAACTTAGTCCCGCACACAACGTGTTACAATATATGTCACCACCATTTTCTTCGCCTACAAACAAGATTTTTCTATTTGTATTTTTCCTTTCTGCATACAAATCACTAATCACAAATGTAGAAGCTGAAAATGTACCACCATTTGTTAAAACAATAACCTTTCCCAAAAAACTGTTTTTAGGGAAAGGGACTTTTTTCGATTCCCCATCTTCTTTTAGTTCTAACGAAGTTTTATTAACTAAAAAATCATCTGGGTTAGCAATAAATTTTGTTAAATCTTCTGGAATATCAATGGCATATTTTGTGTAGTTAAATTCGCGTCCAGGTGCAAATCGTTTATTTTGCTTGGTTGGATTTACTGATAAATAACGCAATAGTAGTTTATGATAATCTCCACCGCCTTCATTACTTCTTAAATCAAGAATTAAATTCTGTAAATCCTTCGCTTTTATATCAGCAAAGGCACTATCTAAAAAAGGTTCATATTTCTGCCCCAAACTTTCTATAAACCCTTCATAAAAACTACCAATTTTCAAATATGCCGTGTTATTTGGCAGATTTGGTTTGTATTCAAGTTGTTTATCATAGCTGCTAATGCTTTTTTTATTTTTGGTAAGATAATTCTTTTCTATATCTCGGGCTTTCAGCAATTCAATATAGTAATCAACATATTGGCGTTTGTTTTTTGTTTTCAACACAATGCCTACACCTTTTTTATCAGGAAAGAGAAGGTTGAATAAATAATGAAAATAATAGTAATTGTAAAGGTTATAATATTTAAAAGACTTATTGATGCCATCAGCAGGAATGTATTGAGCCATTTTTTGAATAAGGTCTTCTGCACTCATACCATTGATACTTTTAACAACTGAGTATTGGGAGAATAACTGCTCTTTGCTACAATCTTCCTTAATAATCAGCTGTTTGTTGATGATTAAAAATTCAAAAGGCAGATATAATTTTGTACTGTCCAAAACTGCCATTTTATAATTTACATTTCCTTTTGTAGGTGCATTAATTCTGGTATGCCCGTGATTTAATAGCGTTATGAGGTAGCGTAATTTCAGGTAATAATTTTCAATAGTTTCTTTCTCTTTGAATGTTTTTTGGATACTATCACATTGGCGTACAAAAGTATTTTTATCAATAAAATAATACAATCCCGAATGACCTTCATTCAATCCTCCAACGAATATCTTAAAATCTTCAACTTGTTGAGCCAATGTGATTGTGTTTTGCTGTGCTTTTATATCTGTTAAAATTAAGAAGCATAACGTAATTAATACAATCGATTTTAATCTCATCTTGACTTTGTTTTAATTTTTAATAATGATGCAATAGTGAGATTAAAATTCTGCATCCTCGCTTCAAAATATAATTTGAGACATTTTTTTATTAAAATATGCGAAAGCTCGGTTAAAAAACGCTCGACAATCTCTTTGATAATCAAGCACTTATGGATTTTGTACCCCTCAGTATTTTGAGTATATTCGAAGCCATTTTATCAAAATTGAAGACTTCTCTTTCAAACATTTACTTTTCTTTGCTGTTAGAATAAAAAAATCAAGTTCATGCACTCATTCCGACATTTCATTCATCAATACATAACGCTTTCCAATGCTGATTGGGCGAGTATTGAAAAGTCATTGGTGCGTTTGGAGGTAAAAAAGGAAACGCTCATTTTAGAAGAAGGTAAAATTTGTCGGCATTTATACTTTTTGGAAAAGGGTTTGCTGCGTTTTTTCATTTTAAAAGAAGGCAATGACATCACAAAGTATTTCACTGATGTACCCTATGCCTTCACATCCCAAAAAAGTTTTACCACTCAACAACCGGCCAAGGAAAG
>JANMYC010000128.1:0-3175 GCA_031381715.1 Saprospiraceae bacterium | reverse complement strand
GAGGGATATAGATGCCTTTTTCATTTTATAAAATATGTGAAAATTGCAACGATTCTACATAATTGTGTAACATTTCCAATAAACAATTACCCGACTTTTGCCTTGCAATAATTCTGTTGCAACGCATTTTTTTAAAACATGAGAAGAAGGCAGTTTTTAGTCGTTTCAGGTGGAACAATCCTTATTGGCGGCGCAACTTATTATCTATTGAGTGATAGAAAAAACCTCACACGCACTGATATTGAGCAAGAAGATTCGCTTAAAGTGTCTTTAAAACCCGATGAAAGAGCCATTCTTCATTTGGCTTCTCTTGCGCCAAGTGGACACAACACACAGCCGTGGTTTATAAAATACATCGAGCCTTATCATTGGATAATTGGCAACGATTCCACAAAATGGCTGCCTGCCGTTGACCCAACACAGCGTGAAACAATCTTATCAATTGGGGCTTTTTTGCAAAATTTGGAATATGCCGCCAATAATTTAGGCTATGCCTGTCAATTGGATATGCTCGCTAAAACCAATCAAGATGAACACGTCATGGAGGTGAAATTGACTAAATTCTCTGGAAACAAGACCCCTCGGTATATGGAGAGAAACGACATCCCGAACATCGGGAAAATAGAAAAAATAGAAAAAAGACGCACTGTAAGGTCAAATTACTTAAATATGCCCTTGAATCAAGACGATATTAGTTATCTGATTGACGGAGAAGCGGATTGTATTCAATTTATTTCAAGCACGGCAAAAGAATATAAAATCATTAATGAACAAACAATTGAAGCCAATAAAATACAAGCCTATCGAGATGCCGCACAAAGCGAATTAGGCGATTGGATTCGTTTTTCAAGCAAAAAAGCCGCGCAATATCGAGACGGATTGACCACCGCAAGCATGGAAATCAAAGGGTTGCCCGCTTGGGTTTTGCGTAATTTTTATGATAAATCAAACGTGATGACCACCGATTTTAGAGATAAAAGTATCGAAACAGTTGTCAAACAAGTCTCGCAATCGGCTGGCTGGCTGTTGATAACAAATAAAGGAAATACGACATGGGAATTAATTGAAACAGGCAGACAACTACAAAGACTCTGGTTAAGTATTCGAGAAAAAAACATCGCTATTCACCCCATGACGCAGATTATTGAAGAAGCCGCCACTAATCAAACATTAAATCAATCCATTGGCGTGAGCGATACGGTTCAATTTATTTTAAGAACGGGTTATACTAAAAAATATCCGCAACCTGTTACGCTTAGGCGAGGGGTTGATGGGTTCGTTAGGACGTGAGACCCCTCAGTATTGTGTCCATTTTTGAGCAAAAATGGGCAAAATACCGAGGGGGTAAACAATGTGTGAATCATGCAATTTTTCTTAATAGTTGTGTAACATTTCCCCTAACTTAAATGGTCACTTTTGTACTTCAATTTTAAATCAAAAAAAATGACAAATAAAGAAAAAGTAAATGCTCTTTTAAAAAGCATAGAAACAGGTGACAACAGCGCGATTGCCTATATCAACCCCAACAAATACATTCAACATAATCTTGGTGCTGCTGATGGGCTTGTAGGATTTGGCGAACTCCTGAAAATGCTTCCACCCAACTCCGCAAAAGTGCATACGAAAAGAACCTTTCAAGACGGTGATTTTGTTTTCACACACACAGATTACAATTTCTTTGGACCAAAAATCGGTTTTGACATCTTTCGGTTTGAAGATGGGAAAATTGTAGAGCATTGGGATAATTTTCAGGAAACGGCAAAACCCAATCCAAGCAATCACACCATGATTGATGGTGAAACAGGTATTAAAGACCTTGATAAAACAGAAGACAATAAAACCTTGGTGCACAATTTCGTAGAGGATATTTTAGTAAACGGCAGAATGGAAAAAATGACCGCGTACTACAATGGGGACAATTATATTCAGCACAATCCTTTAATTCCCGACCAACTTTCAGGGCTTGGAAAAACACTTGGCGATTGGGCAAAACAAGGCATTACGATGAAATACAATACTGTTCACAAAGTTTTGGGTGAAGGCAATTTTGTATTAACGGTAAGCGAAGGAAGTCTTGCAGGAAAGCACAACTCATTTTACGATTTGTACCGAGTTGAACAGGGGAAAATTGCTGAACACTGGGACACCATTGAAGAAATTCCTGAAAAAGAAAATTGGAAAAACACGAATGGAAAATTTTAAGGACAAATGCTTATTATCGGATAGCAATAAATGAAAAAAAGATGATTAAATGAGTTCAAAATCAATACAATTCTTTGCACTTGTTTTTGTGCTTTCCATTCCCTTTTTAATACTGGGTTTCATCGTTAAAGGCGTGACCGAAAACATGCCAATGCAATTACCAATCAGTGCATTAATGGCTTTTTGCCCTTTAATTGCGGCAGTTATTTTAGTGTATAAAAAACAGAAAATGCAAGGCGTTAAAGACCTATTAAAACAAGCCTTCGATTTTAAAAAAATAAGGGATACTCGATGGTACATACCCATTGTTTTTCTAATGCCTATCATAGCTTTTATTTCTTTTTGGTATAAAAATCAAGGGGGAATACCAACCAAAACGCACCTTTCTATTCTAACAATTTTCCTTTTTTTTATCGTCTTTTTTATTGGTGCCATTGGCGAAGAAATTGGTTGGAGTGGTTACATTATTAATCCTCTGCAAGACCGATTTGGCGCATTAAAAGCGAGCATAATTTTAGGCAGTATTTGGGCAATTTGGCACATTATCCCCTATAATCAAGCGGGTCAAACGCCGATTTGGATATTTTGGCAATGTATCGGCACTGTTTTTCTACGGATTATTATGGTTTTTTTATTCAATAATACGGGTAAAAGTGTCTTCGGAATGGTTCTTTTTCACACGATGATAAATTTAAGCCCGTTTTTAATACCCAATAATGGCGCGCATTATGACCCTTTTATTTTTTGTCTTTTATTAATGAGTATTGCCGCAATTATTGTCTTTTTTGGGGATTCAAGAACATTGGCGCGGTACAGATTTGCTTGATTTTACCCCCCTCAGTATAAATGTTATTTTAAGCATCATCTTTATCTTTTTTTAACTGCAAAACAGCTTTAGCATTTAAGGATGATACGACTTTTTTACCCGTTCTTATTTCCAATTCCTGTAAAGCAACTTTGGCAACATTGCCGC
>JANMYC010000113.1:0-2441 GCA_031381715.1 Saprospiraceae bacterium | reverse complement strand
CAATGTCCAAAATTTGACCATTTTGAATCAAGGCGACCCTATCACAAAGGCTTGCTTCATCCATATAAGGCGTGGAAACGAGGATAGTAATGCCCATTTCTTTCAAATGCTTCAACATTTCCCAAAATTCTTTTCGTGAAACGGCATCCACACCCGTCGTTGGTTCATCCAAAAACAGAACGGAAGGGCGATGAATCAAGGCACAACAAAGCGCTAATTTCTGCTTCATTCCACCCGATAATTTCCCTGCACGGCGAGTTTTGAAAGGTTCAATTTGGATATAAATATCCTTGATTAAATCATAATTCTCTTCAATACTTGTATTAAAAATAGTTGCAAAAAACTCTAAATTTTCTTCAACTGTCAAATCTTGATACAATGAAAAACGTCCTGGCATATACCCCACCCGCTTCCGAATATCTTTCATATTTTTAATCACATCAAAGCCATCAACCGAAGCAGAACCGCTATCAGCGAGTAAAAGTGTCGTTAAAACCCTAAAAAGTGAAGTTTTACCAGCCCCATCGGGACCAATTAAACCAAAAAGCTCACCTTCTTCCACCTCAAAACTGATGTCTTTGAGGGCTTTGATAGTGCCTTTTTCATAGGTTTTAACAATATTTTTAACTATTACGGATTTCATATTTTTATTAAAATAAAAAGTAATTACTTAATCAGATAGTCGCTTACGCTCCGTTTAGCCACTGATTACACTGAAATTGACTGATTTTACACTGATTTACAAGTTATTATTTTTTAAAAATCAGTGTAAATCTGTAAAAATCTGTAAAATCAGTGGCTAAACGGAGCGTAAGCGACTGTGTAGCTAAGCAATTACAATAAAAATTCATATTACACCTTAGTTCAATTTAGATTTTAGAGTTTTCGTCTAAAATTCGAATTGAACCAAGTTTAAAATGTTAGTTAAAATTTCACTTCACCAAACATTCCAATTTTCAAAGCACCATCATTTTTAACTTTTACTTTCATGGCGTACACCAAATTGGCTCGTTCATCTTTAGTTTGGATGGTTTTAGGTGTAAATTCGGCTTTATCTGAAACCCAAGTAACCGTGCCTTGCATTTCACGATATTTATCTTTTCCGTCATCAATCAACACTTTAACCGTTTGGTTAATTTTTACTTGTGGCAGTTGGCTTCCTGTTATGTATGCGCGGAGAGTCAATTCACTCATATCTGCAATTTTATAGAGCGCTTTACCAGCAGCCGTTATTTCACCTATTTCAGCGTATTTTGAAAGTACAGTACCATCAATCGGACTTGTAATTTTAGTTCTGGCCAGTTGTTCATCTAATTGCTTAACTCGTTTTTCGAGCGGTGCTTTTTCACTTAAAATACCTCTATTTTGTATTGAAACACCCGCTTTTTGAGCCATTATTTGCTTTTCAAAAATAGAAATAGATGACTCAGATGCCTCAATTTGCTTTTTTAAAACATCCATTTGTCCATTCAAATCATCCAATTGCTTGGGCGTTGCGGCTTCAGCTTTTACCAGTTTTTCAAGTCGAGATTGCTCTTTTTGTAAAACAATCATTTGCTGTTTTTGGACAGCTATCTGATTGCGTTGAGTCGAAATTTGTTCATTTAATACATTCACTTGCGGCGTTGCGTCGTTTGACTTTTCGGTTAAAGCGCCCATAGATGCTTGAATTTGCTCTTTTTGAAGTTCTATACTGAGGGGGTCTATTGCTCCAACTGCTTCACCTTTTTTCAATTGCTGACCTTCTTGAATTTTTAAATCTAAAATTTTACCCGTGGCTTCTGCCGAAACGATGATTTCGGTCGCTTCAAAAGTTCCTGAGGCATCAAAGTTTTCTTTCTTTTTTTCACAAGCCGTGAATAAAAAAAGGATACTGAAAAATGAAAATATTGAAATCGAATTTTTCATAAAATTACGTAATCTATTGGTGTACCCGTGTCACCGCTCAAAGCGGTGGTACGGTTTTACATATTGTTTCTTAATTATTTGTTATCGTTTTTAAATTAATTTTAGCGTTCAATAATTGTAATTGATGAAGAACGAGGTTCTGGCGCGCTTGACTTTCAGCATTTAATTCGATAATGTAATCATTGGCGGTCATGATGCCGTTTTCAAGTTGAACGCCCGCCGTAGTTTTAATTTTATTTCTCAAATCCACTATTTGATTGTCTTTTTCTATCAATTGTTCCCATTTTGTAATCTCAGCCGATTGTTGTTTTATTTGTATTTGGGTATTCGTCAAAAACACCTCTCGTTGAATATCAATGGCTTGTTGATTGATTCTCAAAATATCTAAGTCGTTTTTCAAGGTTTTGGTGTAATAATCCGAGATATTCCATTTAAAAGTCACTCCACCGATTCCATATAACGCAAATTCATTCTTTAAAAAATTCAACCCGGGACGACCGTAACCCGCCGTTGCAAAAGCGTAAATGCGGGGG
>JANMYC010000087.1:0-6090 GCA_031381715.1 Saprospiraceae bacterium | reverse complement strand
TCAGTGGCTAAACGGAGCGAAAGCGACTGCACAGCTAAGCCATTACGTTTGGGGAACATTTTAATGAAAATAAAAAGCCTGTTACAGTCTATTTAGAGACCGTGACAGGCTTTTTTTAAAACTCAAATACTCTTTTTATTTTGAATAAAACTGAGCGTAGAAGCTCTTATATTCAGTTAAGTCTTTGAGTCTTAATATTTCGCGATAATTGTCCTGAGTGACCGCAAATACTTCAAAAGGCACCCCTTTTATGAAATCAGCCGCATTCTTCTTGACCCCCTCAGTATAAACCATTGCAGCGGCTTTATCTTTCATTCTTCTGATGACTAAAATCGGAATTTCGGACTCCGTGGTCAATGTGATATTAGAAATTTTTAAATCTTCCAACCTATGGTATTTAGCATTATAGTCAGAAACAGCGATTGTTGCATCCTCAGTTGGCGCATCTTTATTCAAAACAATTAAAAGATAGTGAAATTTTTCATCATCTTGTTTGAAATTACCAGGGTCACCCGTCTGGTTAGTCGTCGCATTGTTTTTAGGTGCTTCTGTAACAGGTCCGCCGAATTCAAGAATGCGTAAAATATCCTTGGCGCGTTTCTCCTCAGGGGTATCTGCATATTTGGCAATGACATCTTTTAAAGCAGTCATATATGCTTCACGCCCATTTGCGCGACCTACCACCATCGCTTCCAGTAGAGCAAATCGAGCTTTTAATGGATTGTTTAAGCCGAATGTTTTCTCTGATTCTTTGATTCGCTCACCAGCTTTTTTATAATCACCATTTTTAAATATCGAATACGTTTCGGCGTAATAAACCTCGGCAGATTGGGCATCGTTTTTCTTACCCGCATCCGGATTTTTAAGAATTTGAGCGTAATTCGATTCTGGGTACTTATTTTGAAGTTTATCGTAATACTCACTTGCTTTCGCCTTATTGCCTAAGCTTGTTTGAGCCAAATACAAATAATACCAATCATCCATTTCATGTTTCGTAGAAGCAAATCTCACGAGGTCTTGCTCCAAAACTTCAACGGCTTTTTTATCATTTTTCAATTTATCATGATACAAAGTACCTAATTGAAAAAGAGCATCATCTACTTTAAGTTTAGCCGCATCAAGAGCCTCTCTTGTTTTAGGGACATCTTTCAATATTTCAGCAACCTCTTTATCCGTAATTTCATTGGATGCTACATCGGCATTTTGGACATCTGAATTGGAGCTTTTTTTATTGCTTCTATTCCAGTTATCTTCTAATTTCCGATCGGTTCCCCATTTTTTCTCAAACTCTTTTTTGTTCTTTTTCACTTGGTCAGGGAAATACGCAAAAAATGAGCTTTTTACTTCTCCCGGAGCAGCAGGAATATCATTATTTCCGCTGGCTCTTGGAACAACTTGTGCCGCTGCTATTTTAGCTGCGCGCGCTTTTTTGATGTCGCTGGCAACTATTCTTTTTTCTTTATCTGTCAAGCCCGCAAGGCGAATAAGACTATCTTGCAAAGTAATAATTTGGATATTACGCGCAATTTCCACTAAATTCGTTGAATACCGTTCAACTTCTGCTTTGCGGCTATCCGTGGTAGCAATAACCTGCAATGTGCTATCGTAATAGGCTTTTGATTCAACATATTTTTCATCTTCATAGTCCAATTTGGCTAAAAGATAATAAGTTTCCGCTTTTTGCTGTCTGTTTTTACCGCCAGAGTTGAGGGCTTCCTTGAGGTAGCCAATCGCTTCTTCCCGCTGATTGTTTTTAAGCGCTAATTGAGCTAAAGCGAAATATATTTGGTCGCCATATTCTCTATTTTTAAAATCTTTTGACATTTTTTTGAGCATTGCCATTGTATTATCAATAGCAGTAGTGCTACTCAAAGCCATATTTAAGCGGGCATTGAACTCCATTTCATAAACGGGGCTGTAATCCAAAACCTTATCAAAGGTTGCATAAGCTTTTTCAGTATTGCCTTTCATCTGATACACTTGCGCTAAAATAAACGCTAAACGCGCTCTTTCACGCTTTTTCTTAGTCAACTTCACCGCAGACTCCAAAGCAGGGATAGAAGCCTCATAATTCTCTTGTTTCAAATAAAGATAAGCCTTGGCGCGAGCTACTTTAGCCCTGATATCTTTAAAAGTTTTAGGGCTTTTTTCAAGGGCTTCTAATAAAAGTTCAGCTTCCCCGTAATTCTGACGTTCAATATGAGTAAGTGCTAACCACACCACACCCTCTTGGTGACAAGGGCGATGTTTCAAGAAATATTTATCAGGCTTGCTTTTTTTACCCGATAATTTGATAGATTCTTCTGGTTTTATGACAGGTGTTGCGTTACCACTATTCTTTTTAGTCTCAACTTTAGCCGATTCCTTCGGAGTAGGCGTTTGTCTTGTAGCTGCTATCTCCCCCTCAGTATTTTTTGGGTTTGACTTGTTTTTAGCCGCTTTTTCAGCTTCTTTTCTCTTGCGCTCATTTTCTAAACGGCGTTCTTCATTCGCTTTCCTTCTCGCCTCATTACGGTCAGCAATATCTTCTTTTTTATTTTCGCGTGCTTTTTTGGCTTCTTCTTCGGCTTTTTTTCGCTCTTCTATTTTTTCTTTATTGCGCTTCTCTTGGTCTTCTTTTTCTTTTTTAGCGGCTTCTTCTTTATCCTTTTTAGCTTGTTCTACAGCTTCCTTGCGGGCTTTCTCTTTTTCCTCTCTCTCTTCTTTTTTCTGTTCAGCGACTTCTTTGCGAGCTTTCTCTTTTTCTTTTCTGGTTTCTTCGGCAAGCTCTTTCCTTTGCTTGGGTGTCATTTTAGACTTCAAATTAGGGTCATATACATCCACAAGATATTGAAATGATTCTTCCGCCGCTTTATAATCATGCTTGAGATATTGCGCTTTGCCGAGCATCAAATAGCTATCATCCGTCCAATGGCTTGGGCGGTGAAATGTAGCAGCTACTGCCACTTTTTCAATGGCCTTATCCAAATCAGGGGCTACGGATTGAGCATTTTCAACAGCTACGTATGGGTAAACATCTAATATTTTATTATAATTATCTTGATGTTGGAGTGATAGTTTTTCGGTAGCATCCGTTACCAAAACTTCTGCATTAAAAAAACCGTTGTATTTGGCAGTCAGATTATGAAAAAAGAGCTTAACACCCTTTACGTCTTCTTTTTTTCGTTGTGTCACACACGCGCTGACAATCGAAATAGAGGCAATTAATAACAGGGATTTATAAAAATGTTTCAAGACTTGTTCGTTTAATACGTTTATAAAAAGTTAAATCTTTTAAATCAAAATAACAGATACCTTAACTTATTGTAATTTTACGCTGCTCTTTATTTAAATATACAATTTAGTATAAATTTATACCAAAAATGAACGTATAAGTTTCAATAAGCAGTGAGTAACACTTAATAATAGTATCTGCTTTGACTTAAAAAAGGGCAAAAATATTGTATTCTTAAGAAAATTTAACATAATGACGATTGAAAATAAATCAAACCGTTTTTCTAAGTTCTTTTCTCGACTGAGGGGCATCACCGCGCGCGATATTGTGCAAGGTATAGAAAATGGGTTTGATAATTTTAAAAAGTTTATTGAAAAATCAAAACACACCTTTTATCGTCTCGTCGTTTTGAACAATGATACCTTTGAAGAGGTCGGCTCATATAAGTTATCTTTGATGAATCTCTATGTTTTGATTAGCAGTTTATTGGTTGGTTTTACGATATTGGTGCTTTCTCTGGTTGTTTTTACGCCTCTAAAAAGATTGATTCCGGGTTACGGAGGCATTGGCTCGCAACGGGATATGTTTGATTTGGTGGATAGAGTTGACAGCCTTGAGCGGGTCTTAACCGCGCAACAAACTTACGCTACCAATGTGCGAAAACTACTCACTGCCGATGTGGAAAAAGAATCAGATGTAGTAAAAGAAAAAGTGACCGCCGTAGTGGACAGTAATATCAATGTTGACCCAAGCGAAGCCGAAATGGTGATTCGAGCAGGCGGCTCATCTCCTTTTGTGGGTGATTCTGGAGATAAAAACATTGAAAATAAGGCAATTAAAGCCATCGGGCAAAGTGAGCGTTTGGAAAGTATGTACCTCATCAGCCCACTATCGGGCAGTATCAGTAAGTCATTTTCATTAAAAGAAAAACACTACGGAACTGACCTCGTTGCCCCTAAAAATACGCCCATCAAAGCCGTAGCCGATGGCTTTGTCATCAGCAGCGATTGGACTTTAGAAACGGGCAACACCATCGCCGTCCAACACGCCAATAATGTAGTATCGTTTTATAAGCACAATTCATCTTTATTGAAAAAGGTGGGGGATAAAGTCAACTCGGGTGAAGCCATCGCCATTTTAGGCAATACAGGCGAACAGTCCAACGGGCCACACCTTCATTTTGAGCTTTGGAAAGATGGTAAAGCGGTGAATGCGCAGGAGTATATTCGGTTTTGATAGTAGGTTAAAAGGTTAGAATAATTTAACAATTCATGAAGTTGATTACCCTTACATTTGCAGAGTAAAACTTCGTTACTTAAATATTCAAACTAATAATCCTATGCTTATTAAAAATGCTACACTTGACTTTCGTTATTGCCTTTTTTTGTTGTTTATACTGAGGGGGACTACGCTCGACGCTCAGTCATGGCAACTACCTCTTGGTGCAGAATTTACGGATATTTCTCTCTCCAATACCTCCGTAGTAAAAGATAGTCAATATCTTATTTATGGAAAATCACAAGCACAGTATAAATGCCTTTTTGTGGATGACAGAGGTAAAATAGTACAAAAAGCCTTTCCCAAAAAGCATGGATACTTAACTCCTAAAATAGACTCCGGATACATTATAGCAACACCTCAACATGCTAATAATGCAAGCGTTTTAGTAGAGTCTTATGATAAGTCGGATAATTTGCGCTTTTCACAAACTATTCCTATGAAACCCAATAATTACTGGGTTCAAATCGGCACAATATCTATTCGTGAATTAAGCGATAAAAACATATTATTGGTAATCCCCAAAAGAGTCACCCAAGTACAAGGTTATAAAGATTTTGTGGAAATTAAGGTATTGGATGAAAAAGGTGATCTGATTTCATCCTTAGAGCTCAACAACATTTCTGTATATGAAAGACCTCAATCTGTTTCAACATTAATTGACATCTCAAAACAGACGATAATCTTGCATGATGGTTTTAATTTAAAGCGAATATCTTTCAGAAACAGTCAAATATCCCTTATAAATGAATCAAAATCGGAAAAATATATTGATAGATTAATTGCAGAATACCCTTATCAAAACCGTGATGCCCTACTCTTTTTAACCACCCTTAATAACTTTAGAGATAGCTGCAATAATTGCTACCGACTAACCATAATGGATTTAGAAAGTCGCGTTTTAGGAACAAAAGATATTAGTTTCAATACCCTTAATTTGACAATTCAAACTGCCTTCAGAGATGATGATAAGGGATTGTGGATATTTGCAAAAGACCAATCAACACCTGCTAGAGGTTATTTATCCAAACTCAATGCTTCATTTTTTATGGAGCGGATATATGAAATGGAAATAAGCCCGTTAAATGTCTTGCGCAGCCCCAACGGAATACCTGTAATCATTCAACCCAACGCTATTTATACTTTCAACACGGAAAAAAATCATAAAATCAAAGGAAAAGTGGTTCTTTCAACCGATACTATCGGTTGTCAACCCAGTACTGATAGAGTACCCAACGCTATGATTACAGTAACTGGCGATACTAAAACCTATATTTTCACCGATTCTTTAGGTAACTTCAATGTTGATTTACCCGCGGGTAAATTCACCTTTAACGCCATTAGCCCGATTGGAAAATTCGGCTATAATTCAACTTGTTTTGAAACATCGGTTAATATTCTTGGGGATAAAAATGAAAATATTGATTTGACTCTTGTGTTGAAAAGTTATAATTGCCATCGCCTAAATATTGAACTTTCACCTTCCTTTTTAAGGCGTTGTTTTAAAGGTAATACCTATTTTCTAACTTGTCAAAACTTAGGTAAAGCGGCTAAAAACACTTACATAGATTTAACATTAGATAAATTTATGCTTTTCG
>JANMYC010000043.1:0-2216 GCA_031381715.1 Saprospiraceae bacterium | reverse complement strand
GCGCAATCTATGGAAACAAAAATCCTTTACTGCGCTCAATATATTCGGCTTGACGGTGGCATTTGCTACGGCAATATTATTGGGTTTAGCTGCCTTGTTTGATTTGTCTTTTGATACATTTCACGCCAATAAAAAGGATTTATACCAAGTTTATAGAGCCAATCAAAAGGCGGAAGGGACGTTGATAGGTACGGCTATTCCCATACCTTTTACACCCGCTTTGAAGGCGGAAGTGGCGGGTATTAAACACATTAGCCGCTATGCAACGAATGGTTTTAATATCAAATACAACGAAAAAGAGTTGGTTCTTGGAGCTAATTTGGTGGATGCTGATTTCTTAAAAATGTTCACTATTCCGATTGTGAAAGGCAATGCAGCACCTTTAAATAGTGAAAATCAAATCGTTTTATCAGAAGATGCTGTTAAAAAAGTATTTGGAAAAGAAGACCCGATGGGTAAGGTTTTGCAATTAAAATTGGGCGATGAATGGAAGCCTTTTACGGTGGCTGCGGTTGTGACAGATATGCCCGACGCTTCAACGATTAAGTTTGATATGCTCATTCGTTTTGAAAATTTTGGGCAGTATAAAAGAGATATGGAGCGTTGGGATAACGAAAACCACGATGTATTTGTCCAATTGGAAAACAACGTTTCACCCGCTCAATTTGAACGCAGCACATCGGCTTTTACGGCTTTGCATTACAAACAAGGCATAGCGGATGCTATTCGAGACGGTGCAAAACCCGATGCCAATGGTCAATACAAACAGATAAAATTATTGCCTTTTACCGACCTTAATTTCACAAGATTTGATAAAAGTGAGGCGAAGATAAGCCGCACGTATCAATACATGATTTTAACCTTATCGTTCTTAATTCTTTTTATTGCGTGCGTCAATTTTATCAATATGAGCATAGGTTTGAGTGCCAATCGCTTGCGTGAAATTGGGATGCGGAAGACTTTGGGCGCGGATAAAAAGCAACTGTTTTTTCAGTTTTGGGGTGAAAGTGTGATGGTTTTTAGCGTGTCGGCGGTGGCAGGTTTGGGTTTGGCTTATTTGGCTTTGCCTGAATTTAAACGCCTTTTTAGAAGCGAAACCTCCTTTGATTTGCTTCAAAATCCTTTGATTTTAGTCGGTTTTACAGGTATTTTCTTTTTAATTACCTTATTGGCGGGTGGTTATCCAGCTGCACTTTTGAGTAAAATCGGCACCTTGCAATCGCTCAAAGGGAAGTTGGAAAACAGTAGTAATAATCGCCTTCGCAATAGCTTGATAGTGGTTCAGTTTTCAATTGCTATTTTATTGATTAGCTGCACTTTGGTGATTTGGAATCAACTACAATTTATGCAAACCCAACCTACGGGTTTTAATAAAGAACAAGTCATCGCTTTTCCGTTGGGTAGGGCGATGAATGACCGTGAAGCGATGCAACGCCTTAGAAATGCATTGCAAGATAAACCGAGTATTGTGAGCGTTACCGCTTCGGCAAGCATACTTGGGCGAGGCAAAGATGGTAGTAATTATACGAGTAAAACAGGCTTTGAATATAAAGGGCATGAGGTAGTTACCCACATGTTGCCCATTGACCATGATTATGTTGAAACACTCGACTTACAAATGGTGGCAGGGCGTAGTTTCAATCGGCAATATAAAGGCGATTCGATGTCCGTTGTCATCAATGAATCCATGTTGAAACTGTTGAATGAAAAAGGCGACCCCCTCAGTATTTTGCTCCCAATTGATGGTGATAGCCTACCTTTTAGGGTTATTGGCGTTGTAAAAGACTATCATTTTCAAGATTTAAGAAAAAAAATAGAACCACTTACCTATATCATGCAAGCGGGTTGGGGGCTAAATGTAGCTTATGTGAAAGTTGCCCCGCAGAACTTAGCTCAATCCTTCGATTTGGTCAAAAATGCGTGGCATACCATTGACCCAACTACAGGTTTTCAAGGCTCTTTTTTAAATGAAAATATTGAAAGACAATACCGTAGAGAAAAGACTTTGACAACCCTCATTACTTGCGGTTCGGTGGTGGCTATTACGTTGAGTTGCTTGGGCTTGTTTGCCGTTGCATTATTGGTTGTTTCAAAACGGCGGAAGGAAATTGGTGTCCGCAAAGTGGTGGGTGCAAGTGTCTCTTCGCTTACTTTTTTATTGAGTAAAGATTTCTTAAAATTAGTCGGTATAGCCTTATTTATCGCTACACCTATCG
>JANMYC010000029.1:0-3070 GCA_031381715.1 Saprospiraceae bacterium | reverse complement strand
TGTTAAAAAAATGATAATTTTTTTATTTTTTAGGCGTTTCCAAATTATTTTCAGTGTTTTAATTCATTGATTATCAATTAATTATAAGCAAATATAGCCCTTTTTTCTGAATAAAACAAATTTTCAGAGCTTTCAGAGCTTACTTGCATCAATGTTTAATGCAACACTATATTTGTATCAAATATTATAATTACGTATTTATTTTATTTTCATCTAATAACGAAAACAAACCGACAATGGAGAAAGCTGAATTACATCTATTGGATTTTGGAACAAGACTCCGCATAGCAGGAGGCATTTTCAAAATCACCGTTCCCGACCGCACAGGCGGAGGTGCCGATAAAGAATTAGAAATCGCACCCCACAACGTTGCCACCATTCTCATGCACGAACACGCTTCCGTTTCCACCGATGCCATTTTGGTCGCCATTCAAAACGATATTGATGTTTTGATTTGCAACGGCTTGGGTCATCCATTGGGCCGCTTTATGCCCTTACAACCCCATGCGCCCATTCGGATTCAAAAAGCCCAATTGGCAGTGAGTAATTTACCCATTTCATTGGATTTTGCTCGACAGTGGTTGATTGAAAAAAGCACCCACCAGATTTTATTACTCCAACACATTGCCCTCTATCGCCAGCAGCCTTTCAAGGATTGGGTAGAAAAAGTCGTGACCCGCTTAACGCCCTTTAAAAACGAATTCCTCCGTGTTGACCTATCCAATAACAAAAAAGCAGCGCAAATACTGAGGGGTATCGAAGGAAATTTCAGTCGCATTTATTTTGAAACGCTCAGCGAGATGATGCCCGAAGGTTATGCTTTCAATAGCCGAAGCCGTCAACCCGCCCAAGACATTTTCAATGCCACCCTCAATTATGCTTACGGTATTCTTTACCGCCGCGTTGAAAAAGAACTGACTTTGGCAGGACTGAATCCTTACATAGGCTTTATGCACCGCGACGACTACAAACGGCTGAGTCTTGTCTTTGATTTTATTGAGCCATTCAGGGTCGCTGCCGATTGGGTTGCACTCAAACTTTGCCGCCAAAAACTGATTGGTCAAAAACACTTCGACGAACTCAATCCCGATAGTTGCCAACTCAATAAAGACGGTAAAAAGCTAATTGCTTTGGCTTTCAACGAAGTTTGGAACGAAAAAATGGCTTTTATCGGTAAAACCGAATTGAGCCTAAAACAGCATTTGCAACAAAAAACAAGACAACTATCGAATCAACTACTACCCTATCTACCACTCAACGATGCCGAAGGTTTGGTAGCTTAATGCGCCTCAAACCCATAATCCTTTCTTTTATTTTCTCTTATATTCACTTCAATTTTTAGTTTTTAGTATCCTTTTACTCTAAGCAATTAACGTTTTGTCACAAACACAACTCGATTTTTGAACTGATAGTAAAATTCATAATCCACATGACATATTGTGTTGCCTACGACATTACGAGCGACAAGGTTCGCCGTCAAGTCGTGAAACTATGCAAACAAACAGGTTTAACAAGGGTACAAAAATCCATATTTATTGGAAGCACCGACAGTCTCCGTATTTCCGAACTCGAAAAAGCCGTTGTGTTGCTGATACATGCCCTAACCGACCGATTCTTCATTGCCCCCTTAGATAATCTTGCTTTTCAACAAATGCGCTTTTTGGGTTTTGAACCCGATAAGGAAATGTTGACGCACCAAGCAGCCGTCATTTTCCTTTAAAATCATTTATTAAAACAGTACATTTTCATTTCTGATTCATTCAAGAAGTGCATAACTAGGCGTAAAGAAATAAATGCTGCTATCGTCGGGCTGTAAAATGTAAAAAATGCGGAGCAGAGCGGAGTATTTTTTACATTTTATAGAACCGACTTAAAAAGATAGCAGTGCCTGCCTGTCGGCAGACAGGTTTATTTTAGCCCAGCTACTTACTCGTGTTTAAAAATCATTTTAAAACAATAAAAAAACAACCGCAATGGGAAAATTATGGCTTTATCCAATGACCCCCTCAGTAAAAACCGACCTCACATCCATCCAGATGTTCGAGAAAGGCAAATCATTTGAGGCATTGACCGATGAAATCTCCTTAGCACGGCTACTAAAAAGCGATGTCAAAACCCTACAACGCTGGGCAGAAAAGCCACAATACAGCCAATTTGACATACCCAAACCCGGTGGAGCCAAACGCTTCATACAAAACCCCGTTGCCGATTTAAAAGATATGCAACAACGCATCAACCTCTATTTACAATGTTTTTATCACTATATAAAACCACCCTGCGCCTACGGCTTCATCCTCAATGCCGCCGATGAGTTAAAAATGCGCAATATATACACCAACGCCATGCAGCACATCAACGCTCAATGGGTGCTAAATATGGATATTAAAGACTTTTTTCCAAGCATCAACAGCCAGATGTTACACACCCACCTAAAGGAACTATTAGGTTTCTCTAAACCCTTGCTCAATCTGTTGATAGGGCTTTGCACCTATCGAGGCAGATTGCCGACGGGTGCGCCCACCTCCCCTATCCTCTCCAACCTAATCTGTATGGATTTGGATATAAAACTCCAAAGCCTCGCCCGTGCCTACGATGCTATCTACACCCGCTACGCCGATGACCTTACTTTTTCATTTGCTACCAAACCTGCCGAAGAAGCACAAGCCGCCATTCGCCAAATTCTCGAAAACCAAAACTTCACCGTCAATGAAACCAAAACCCAACTCACCCCCCTCAGTAAAAACCCCGAAGTGACAGGTTTAATCCTGAAAGCTGATAAGCCCGATGTCAGCCGCACCTTCATCAAAGAATTAAAACGAGATATAAAAAAGTGGCACAGGCTACAACACGAAGAAAACCTACTAAGAGGTTTCGCCACCGATAAGTTTATGGATAAACTCCACCGCAGCATTATGGGGCAAATACAGTTCGTCGCCTTCGTGCGAGGGAAAAATGATAGTAAATATTTGCGGTTGGTGGGAGCGATGGCATAAGATTACCGATTCAAAAAATAGTCTTTAAATATCCCTATTTCTTGTCGTTCAATGTCTAAGGATTTTTCAAAAATTTT
>JANMYC010000028.1:0-4775 GCA_031381715.1 Saprospiraceae bacterium | reverse complement strand
TTTCAAAATCATTTCAAAGTGGGTATCAGAACCTTCGACAGGTTCTCGGTAAACCTCGACAGATTCTCGACAAATCACCCTATTTTACGCTTTGTGCAATCCAGTCATTTACGCCAAATGACTGCATTTTTCATAAATCGTTTCAAAATCGTTTCAAAGTGGGTATCAGAACCTTCGACAGATTCTCGGTAATCCTCAACAAATCCTCGACAAATCACGGCATTTTGAGCTTTGTGCAACGCAGTCATTTACGCCAAATGACTGCATTGCTATTTTTGGGGTATTTTTGAGCCTAAAATGGGTAAATGGGCGATATGGGAACGGGATCAAAATCACCATAGGCATTGGGCTGGGCAAAACCCAACATTGGGCAACACGCCAAAATCGAGAATCCAGTCAAAATTTGACCTACGGGGCGATAAATCGTTTTTAACCCCCTATCCGGCGTATCCGTTTTTAAAGGGCTATTTTAGCCAAAAACAGGATATTGAGGGTTTTTTGCTGCTTTTCTGATAGCCGATGGATGCTTATCCCTATTGAACTTACCCCATCAGTATAGAGGGCTTATTTTATGGCTAAATAAGCATTTCCAGTCATTCACGCTCTATTTACAGTCATTCACGGACGTAAATGACTGGAAATGACTACCACAAAATATAATTTTATAAAAAAGGCTAAAACTAACAGGCTAAAATAAAAAGGGGTTAAAAATAGCCTTTTTAACCCCTTTTTCAGTAAAAAACAAAATCTTGAAAAATCATTATTCCAGTCACTTACGCTTTTGTTCCAGTCATTAACAGCCGTAAATGACTGGAACATAAAACCGCAAAATATTATTTGGCTTATTCAAGAGCTTATTCAAGAGCTTATTCAAGAGCTTATTCAAGAGCTTATTCAAGAGCTTATTCAAGAGCTTATTCAGCTACTTATCACAGCAACGCCTTTGGGTCGCCGTCTTGGAGTGTTTTGTAGCTTCTTGTACTCAACATCTTTTTACCCCTCACCGTTTCCAGTCGTTTCCGTGATTCCCCGGCTGCTTGGCTGCCTTTTAAATCGCTCATAGATTTTACAACTAAACGCAGTAGGAAATCTTTTTTATTCAGTTTTTTTCAGATGAAGGATCAGAATTCGATAAATAGGCCTTTTCAAAAATCAAAACTTTGGGGCTTAAAAATAGGGCTATTGTTTGTTATTCCTTTCTTCTTTTGTTAATTTAAACGGACGTTTAGTTTAACATCGCCTTACCCTTTTTTAGTTACTTCTAACAAATACCCCTAAAATAAGTCTTCTATATGTCTCCAAAACTAATTTTCAGTTTATACTGAACTGCCAGAGCTTACCTTCAATTTATTGTAGAACAATAAAGATTGATAGCTCTTATTATCGAAGTTCTTTTTAATTATTTTACGGTTTAAAAATAAGAAGCCACCCCAAAATTACTTCCGGAGCGGCCTTTGCGCTCATTTGGTTTTCCTAAAATTGGGGTTCTTATTTCTTTTTTGTGTAACGATTGGTATTACCCGTGCCACCAATCTGAGAAATATCCAAAGATTTTCCATCTGCTTTTATAATGCTAAAACAAGCTTCGTCTTGCCCAATTATTTTCAAACAAGGCATTGTAGCCACTGGATCACAATCTTTCGGGCAAGTAGGGTAATAAATAAAACGCATTGAGGGGTCGGGTTTTTGACCCTCGTAGGTGTATGTAAATCTACCATTTTCTATTTTGACACCCGCTTTTGGATCATCTTTTGATTGCCAATTGCCTTGTAATTTCTCTACAATTTTTGCATCTTTTTCGGATAAGTCTGGGTCTGGATATTTAAAATACATATCCTTTTCCATTCTTCGAATAGTCTCAAAATCCTTGGACAATTGAGCACAATCTGCTTGGTTTAAAGTATTGCCAGCTTTTAAGGCTTTCCGATTTTTTAAGACCATTCTTCCATTCTTATCAAATAATTCACCCACTAATTGAGTTAAGTTATTCCCTTTTTTTAAGAAAACAATCTCTTCGGTAGCCACTGAACCCTCTTGCATGTAGGTATGTTCAGCAAAAAGTGTGTCACTATTAAAATTTTTTCCTTTCAAAACACCTTGAGTACCGTCTTTTCCATCAATATACCAACTGTAATAACCGCTGAATTTACCATCAACAGCACTAAAAAGTTGACATTTGGCGTATTCTCCTTGAGAGTCAAATTGATAACAGTGGGATGTCGCTGTATTATCGTATTTATCAGTTGCCGCCATCGGGTCGTTGACTTTACCCGCTTTAATATCGGCAATGCCTAACTCCGCCATGACAGACTGTGCCATTTCATGCACTTTGGTATCTTTTTCGAAAGGTTTTGCCGCGTTAATTACGGCTTGTTGCATCGCAATCCGCTCTTCAATTGTACCCGTTTTTGGGTTCATCAGAATGCTGTCACGGAGCATAAAAAGCCAACCCACCACACGGTCATCGCCTTTTTCGTAGGTTGCTTGAAATTGGGTCAAGACTTGTTGCGGATTTTTTAATAAAGCCTCTTTTACAGCAAGCATTTCTTTCATGCAGTTCTTGCCACCTGGACAATTTAAAAATGCTGCCCACGCATCTGATTGGGTCTCCGTGGTTTTGCAATGACAAAATAGTAATGAAATTAGAGATAATAGTAGGAGATTTTTCATTTTTGATTGCATTAATATATGGGAAAAAATTGATAAAATATTGAATTGATTAACAAACGCAGATTTTTTTAGAAAGTAGATATTCTATTCAAATGACTAAAAATGTGGACAAGTCGGCTTTTTACAAGCTCTTGATAGGTACCTGCATTGATGTCTTTTTGAATAGTACCTCCGCCCGAATACCGTTCGCCACTCATAACGCCAATCAAATTTTGTTCAGCGTCACGGAAGGTAAGCCAGGCTTTCTGTGCTTTTATGAGTGCCTTTTTGTCCTCACTTTTGAGTTTGCCGAGTAGTACATTGTAGTATTTATTCAAAAGTTTATCGTATTCGGCAGTCGCTTGGTACGCTGCATCGAGTATCTGTGGGCTATTGACCATATCGGCAACTGTGGCTGAAAACGTGTGTTCAATCTTGAACGTATCTATTGAAAAGGCTATCATTAAGCTATCGTAGTCGCTATTTTTTTCAAGCACCTTCCGATATGCTCTTACTTCTTTATCAACTGTATTTTGAACCTTTTTTGTGCTTTGCGAATAGGCTTCCGAGCAAAGGAATAAGGCAGCAATAGCCGTTATTAATTGTATTTTCATCGTAAATTGTATTTTATAAAGAATCAATAAATTAACAAAAATATACCTACTTTATTACTTAAAAAATAGGTGGGACTACTCATTTTTAAAAAATGCTGCCCGACTAAATTAAGGATTAGTCCTAAATTTTTGCTTATGGAATTCTATTCCTTTTTTACTTAGGCGTGAAACAAAAAATAAGGTACTGTAATATTTCGTGTGAAACAACAAAATTACATTTTAGATAGGTTTTGCCCAAAATGAAAATTCATTTTTCCAAAATATTCAAAATTATACAAAGGTTAATTGCCTTTGTATGAAATTTTTGTTGGGAGCGTGTTTCTTTAAAATGAGAATATATTGCAGCACGCTAAAAATTACAGTTACTTATTTTTTGTTTCACGCCTGATAGACCTTTCTTTTTGGGCATTATAACCCGTCCCCCTCAGTATTGGTTGTGCTGAAAGGCTGATGGTTGCCACGATGAAGTCAATAAACACAATTGTAGATTTTTTTATTTGAAATAATTCAATATTTTGATTGATATTAAAACGGGTTTTTGACGTACAGAATTGCCGCATTTCACTTTGAAATGTTAGAGATTAGGTAATTAGCTCCCCCATTCCCAAAGGGGGAGTACGACCCAAAAAACACTAAAATTGTGTATTTTTGAGCGTTTTTAATTTTTTTTGAGTGGAACTACCTCTTTGGGGGTAGGGTGGCTAAATGTTTACGAAATTAGTTTTTCAAGTGGTAAAGGAATCGAAACGAGCGGTGAAAAGAGTCAGGATAAAACTCCAAAAATCATCACACAAAACTAAAGCTTGCTACAAGAATTATAAAAAAAATCGTTAAGAGTAAAGTCAAACCACCGAATACAATACCCAAAATTGCCATCGTTTTTGAACTTTCTTTTTTCAAACCAACGATGCCTAAAATCAAGCCTGCAAGAGCCATCAGTATCCCAAATAAAGGAAGAATAAATAAGCATAAAAGGCTACCACCGCCTAAAATCAGTGCCAGCAAAGAGAGCGTCTTTTTACCAGAGCCATCCGATTTTTCAAGTTTCTTAGCGTATTTCTGCGCTAATTTGAATTTGATTCTCTCGAAAAAGCCTAACTTTTTTCCTGTTTGCTTTTCATAATCGGCTATTGTCAAAGCACTAAAAGCCTTTTTTACGGTGGATGCTTCGTTTTGGGTAATATGCCCTTGATTCATACTACCTTTATTAGATTCAACCGCTGCGGATAGGATACTGATAGTTGCAATTGAAAAAATGAACGCCATAATTAATCGTAATTGTTTTAACATGTTATACTTTTTTTAAAAATAATGAAATAATGAAATAAAAAATTTGGCATCCGCTCGGACCAAGTTTAAAGTTTTACAAATTTAATTCCCTTTATATCTCCCTTAGTTTTGAGGACATAAACACCACTCGGCAAAAGGTGTAAATCCAAAACACACTGGCTTTGACCGCTTACTTTCTGTTTTAAAATAATTTGACCTGTGCCATTTATGATGACAACTTCT
>JANMYC010000001.1:0-5580 GCA_031381715.1 Saprospiraceae bacterium | reverse complement strand
GTTGCATCAGATACGGTAAAACGTAAATTTAAAATCGTAAATCGTCAATGTCAGCTGAAGAGCGGAAGACGAGTCTCGAACTCGCGACCTACAGCTTGGAAGGCTGTCGCTCTACCAACTGAGCTACTCCCGCATTTTGCTTTGTCTTAAGCTCTAAAAAGTGGTGGTGGGAGCAGATGGATTCGAACCACCGAAGGAAAACCAGCAGATTTACAGTCTGCCCCATTTGGCCACTCTGGTATACTCCCTAAAAAGAGCCAGTGGAGGGACTCGAACCCCCGACCAGCTGATTACAAATCAGCTGCTCTACCAACTGAGCTACACTGGCATTATCGACAAGAGCGAAACGATGTTAAAGAACTATATTATTTACGCCTTACTTTTTTATTTGTTACATCTCCTTTTGAAAAAAAATGTATTTTTTAAAAAGCGTTGCAAAGATAGTATTTATATCTTAATCAACAAATCTTTTATAGAAAAAATCTAAAACTTATTGACCTGTTTCCTAAAGCGGTGCAAAGATACAGGCGTTTTTGAATTCTGCAAGTGTATCGCGAAAAAAATAAAGAAAAGTTTTCAACATTTTTGTTTCAGCCTTTTTTTGATTTTAATAACAATACCACCCATCTGAAAATAAAATACAGAATGTGCAATATTCAGAATGAAAATTATGAGAAATGGTGGATTTTGGATTCAATTTTGATATATACTCATTGATTACATTTCTATTGAATACATACCCATCCTTCCAAAATAAATTTTGAATTGACTTTTGAGTTTTGAGATTCTTAAGTGTTTTTTTTTAAACTTTATTGAATGCTTTGAATTACTCGTTAAATTTTTTTAAAAATATATTTAAAAATTTTGATTTAATAAATTTGCTTGTACCTTTGACTTATGCTATGGGAAAAGTTGATATATATCTTTTACACAACTCTCCTCGATAACTCTACTAATCTCACATTTTATTTTTACTAATCTCGATAATATTTTCAATTTACTCAAAATAGGTCTGCTATTTCTGAAGTACAGTTGCGCATTGGAGCGTTCAATTTTAAATTTAACGCTAATCAACTTACCGTGGCTTTGTAATAAGAATGCGTTGATTGAAATTGGGTGAGTCATAACCCACTTGGGCTATGATTTTATTCTATCAATTTTTAGCATATTATCGATGAAACTTAAAAATCCAATTACTCTTTTTCTGTTTTTAGGCTTGTCATTTCCCTCATTTGCTCAATGGACTGAACAGTTTATTGTGAAAGATAGAGATGCACCCATCCGAACGCTGTGTCCAGTGGATAATCAAGATGCGTGGTTTATATCAGCCGACTCTAAGGATGATGACAAAATGTTCTATAAAGCCCATAATGATGGTTCTGATTATTCGAGCGGATTGATTGATTACCTTACTGCAAGTTACGACGCTACTTCTATGCGAGCAGTGAATGATCAAGTGGCGATAATTGGTTTCAGTGGGAGAAGCTTTACCGCCAAGCCTTCTATCGTACTGAGAACAGAGAATGGAGGGTCAACTTGGGAAGATATGACGCCCGTTCCTTTCTCCCCCTCAGTATATGCGAGTGTTACGCATCTTTTTGATAATAATACAGGTATGGTCTTCTCAGATGATAATACCAATCGGAAATTTGTTTGTTATGTGACGCCAAGTATAGGTGACTATTGGGTACAGGTATGGAATGGCAACATGGTGCCTCGCGTAACGGGGGAGTCTTCGAGAACTTTAAGGGATTTTTACAATGATAATGTATGGATTTATTCCGTTAATCTCATTAAAAAAGAGTGGCGTATCCTGCGTACTTCCGATAAAGGTTATTCATGGAAAGCAAGTAATTTCATTCCTGAAAGTAATTTTTATCCCAGTGACTTTGCTTTTTGCAATGATACTGAGGGGGTGCTCATTCCCTACGACTTAAGTTCTAAAAAGCCTATTTTCAGAACAAATGATGGCGGTATGACTTGGTCGGCGGTCAAGGATGATAAAACGGCTTCGCGATATGTGAAGGAAGCGGTTTGTCATGTGAAGGGTACTCAAAAAACGTTTGCTGCGGCTTTCATTAGAAATGACTCATTGTTTACGGCTTTTACGAGCGATTTTGGCAGAAATTGGTACGGTTGGGAATTCGTGCAATATGAGAAAGATCAACTTTGTAAAGATATTGCTTTTGCATCTTCATCAAGAGGCTGGGTTTTAGGTGGTACGGATGCTTCCAGAGTATTTCATTGGAAAGGCGATTTGTCGTCTTATCCTGAGTTTCAAGAGTCAGAGAGAGAGCCTGTTTTGCAATTGCGGTCTGCACCGACCACTAAAAATAAGCAGCAAATGAGCATTTATCCCAATCCAGCCAGCGACATTTTGAATATTAATTGGGATGAAAATACCCGTATCCAATTTATTTCAATAATAGATATGTACGGAAAGCGGTTAAAAACGCTAAAATCTCCTTCAAATGAAATGTTGAGTTTAGATATTAGTGATTTAATAAGTGGCCAATACATTGTCGAAATAAAAACCGAAGAAGCCATATTGACAAAGAAGATTGTGGTTCATCGGTTTTAGATAAGACTATTTATATTTTATTTCTATGATTTTGTTAAAACGAAAAATGCACTGATGGATATACCAACAGTGCATTTGTTTTTTTAAATTGTGTCTTCCTTAATTCTTAACTAAATTTCGACCCGTAATTTTTTCTTTGTGTTTGACCAATTGGCGTTTGAGTGCTACCAGAGCTTTGTCAATTGCTGCCTCAAATGATTTACTGGTTTCTTTGATAAAAATGATACCGTTAGGTAAATGAAGTTTAATTTCCGCAATCTTATCCTTGATTTGTCCAGAGTTTTCCAATTTCAGAATAACTTTCGCTTCAATAATCTTATCGAAGAAGTTTTCAAGTTTGGATAATTTCATTTCAATGGCAGATAAAAGTTTGATGTCTGCAGAAAAGTGGATAGCTTCCGTTTGAACTCTCATGTGGCTATCAGATTTTTTAAAGTGGTTAAAGAAAAAATTGTTTAAGTTTGTTTGTAACCGTGCTGTCCGAAAATTTCTCTTCGTTTTCTGTCGCAATATGAGGAATGTTTTGACTAATAACAAATTTTAAATAATAAAATTGCGATAAAGCTGAAATTTTAACACTTTATATTAATATTAACTTGGTATGCAAAATACTATTTTTATGTTATGCCAATATTGCAGTATAAAATTTGTTAACAAGGTAATTCATTTCTAAGCTCTAAAATGGCTGTTTTACTGCATAATTTCTCCAAGCCACTATTTATTATTCCCACTCTTAGGATGCGCCTGCTGATATACTTTTTTTAATCGTTCAACAGAGTTATGCGTATAAATTTGGGTGGCGGATAGATTAGCGTGTCCCAACAATTCTTTTATTGCATTCAAATCAGCCCCGTTCTCAGAAAGATGCGTCGCAAACGAGTGTCGTAACACGTGTGGGCTGCGCTGTTCCTGGGTCGTTACAAACGAGAGATTCTTTTTAACAAGATTGTACACCGTTGTAGTATTGATGGGCTCACCTTTAACTGTCAGAAAAAAGTCATTTTTATTGGAGAAAGGGAAAGTCATTTGTTTGGCTTCGAGGTACTCCCTCAGTATATCCGCCAAATTTTTACCGAAGGGAATCAGTCTTTCTTTATTGCCTTTGCCAAGCACCTTTAATTGATTTTGCGCAAAGTTGACGTCAGAGGCTTTTAATGAAACCAGTTCCGCACGGCGCATGCCAGTGCCATAAAGCGTCTCTATCACCGCACGAGCTAGCACAGAGCCATAGCCGCTTCCCCATTCCATTTGCTCGAGGAGTTGTTCCATTTTTCGCTCGGGTACAGCCACAGGGAGTCTTTTACCAACTTTGGGGTTGGTGACTTTAGCCATGGGGTTGATGGTGACATAACCCCTTTTCTGTAAAAGTTTGAAATAAGTTTTGAGACAGGAGAGTCTTCTATTGACGCTTCGGGCAGCGACTTCGTCATTCATTTGGGCAACTATCCATGCCCTAACATGAGTATGCCTCACTTCCGTGACAGAAGTGAGGCTATACGATTCTATAAAGGCTGCAAACTGATTGATATCAGCTTGGTATGCCGTAATAGTATGCGGAGAATATCTTTTTTCGGATTCAATATACCGAAAGAATACTTCGAGTTGTAATTCCAATTTGTTATTGTTAATCGATGATTCATTTAATAGTAGCAAATGTAACTAACCTTCAATGAATAATCAATAGACAATATAAAATAAAAATTAATCTAAGTTACCGTATTTTTCTTGCTTGTACACAGCCTTCAATACCTCAGTTCTGCGTGTTACACTTGGCTTTGTGAAATTTTTACGACGGCGGAGTTGCTTTAGCGTTCCACTTCTTTCGAATTTTCTTTTGTACTTTTTTAGAGCCTTGTCAATGCTTTCGCTGTCTTTTACATCAATAATCAGCATGATTTTTTACCTCGCTTTTTTTATTTTATAGAAAATTAATTTTGCGCTGCAAATATAAAACAATTTATAGAATATTTCAATCTTTTTTAAAAGAAAAATAATATTACTGTACAAACCTGCCTGCGGTAGGCAGGTTTGTACAATAATGTAAAGAAAAATAAAAACCTTTTAAATATCGTTTCTTCAAAATCCTCTTGAAATACTGAGGGGTATAAATAGAACGCATAATTTCTATCTGAAACGCACTTTTTATCCATATTTTTCACTTCAATCCTTGCGGTTAAGTCCGATATTTTAAAATAATCCCTTCTATAAAATTTCTCAAAATTTGGTCTTTGCAAAGGCGGTATTGATGTTGCTCTGGGCTTCTGAAAAAAGCACTGATTTCGTGTTTGCTGATATTCATGCCCACCAAACTAAAAATGCTTAAAATATCTTCTTCTTTCAAATTTAGAGCGATTTTCAGTTTTCTGAAAATGATATTATTATTCAATTCTTTTTCGGGTTGGGGTTGTTCGCCCTCTTTTTTACCTCGTCGATCATTGATTAATCCATTTAAAAAAATGGCTAATTTGATATCATGGAGGCTTTTAAAAGTAGGGTCATCCTCTTTTTTTAACCAATCGCTCACTTGTTCGCGGGTGACTTCCTCGCCGCCCGAAGCAAAAAGGCTCATCATTTTCGAATCCGTAAAATCGAAAGCGTAGCGGAGCCGGCGCAATATATCGTTGTTTTTCATTATTTTTACTCGTTTTATAATTTGCGTAGTTTTATAAAACTACAATATTATCTATTAAATTTTGAAACCATACATAAAAACTTTGTTAGGTATTTTGAACCACGAATTCATCGGATTACACGAATTACACTAATTTAGATGTTGACATAATTAAAGCGAATGACACTAAAATTGCCCTTAAGGGCAATTTATTCGTGAAATTAGTTAAAATTGTCAACACGTAAATTAGTGTAATTCGTGTAATCCGATGAATTCGTGGCTTAATAACTTTTATGCATGGTTTCAAATTTTAAATTAGATTATTGTAATTCTGTTTTAAAATAAAAAAAACGAAAGCGGTTCAAAATCAGCAAACTGAATTTTGAAC
>JANMYC010001602.1:0-3031 GCA_031381715.1 Saprospiraceae bacterium | reverse complement strand
GGTACATCCCAATCTTGTTCGAGGTTGGTGATGTGGAAATACACTTCATCACCGAGTTTGATGCCTTCTATATTGTCAGGTGTGAAATGCGAGCGGATAGACGTCATGTACACGTGTACTTGATTGCCTTTGCGCTCAATTTTAGTTTGACCTTCCCCTTTTGCTACGTAAGGGTGTTGATTTTCTTCAATTTTGTAAATCTTCACGCTATTCGGTGCAATCAAAGAAGCAGGAATTGATTCTGCATAATGCGGCTCACCGATGGTTGGAAAATCCAATAACAACTTCATTTTATCCCCTGAAATATCGTACAACTGTGCTGATTGAGTCAACTCGGGTCCCGTTGGCAAATAGCGGTCTTTGGTAATTTTATTATACGCTACCACGTATTTACCATGCGGTTTAGCAGTAGGACCACCCGGAATACTTAAGTGACCGACTGAATAATACGTTGGCACACGGTCAAGAACTTTCAAAGTAGCAATATCCCACTTCACAATTTCAGAAGATACAAAAAACGATGTATAGGCATTTCCTTTGCCATCAAATTCGGTATGAAGAGGACCTAAACCCGGTTTTTGTACTTCACCGTGCAAGACAGCGTCGTATTTCAAAATGGGAATACCGTCGAATTCGCCATCAAAAGCTTTATCCGCAATGGCTTTTTGGATTTTAGTGAAAGAGAAAACCGGAATAACCGCTGCCAATTTACCACTGCCCACGATGTATTCACCGGTTGGATCGGTATCGCAACCGTGCGGTGATTTCGGACAAGGCATAAAATATACCATATCTGGGCAGTCTTTAGGGTCTAAAACAGTCACTTCTTCTCTGATGGTGGAAGTAGCAGTGTGTGTTTTTTCATCATAAAGATTGTGGGCGTAGCGGGTTTTCATTTTTTTACCCTTGCCTTGTTTCAAATATTCTTCCGCTTTTTTCCAATTCACGGCTAAGATAAAATCCTTATCTTTTTGGGAAGCGTTGACTTCCAAAAGCGTATTGGCTTGTTCCGTATTATAACAAGAGAAGAAAAACCAACCGTGTGATTTGCCTTTACCCGCCCGTGCAAGGTCAAAACTTACACCCGGCATTTTAAGTTGGAAAGCTATATCCATTTGACCCTCTTTCCCCACGCTCACAAAACTGATATAGCCTTTAAAATTCTTTTTAAAAGAGCTAATCGGCACGTCTGTTTCACCGACCGGAACAGAAAAACGGGTACTGGCTACCACATATTCCGTATTTTCAGTGATAAAAGGGGATGAGTGATTTCCGCCTGAATTAGGCAATTCGATGATTTCGGTGGTGCGGAAGTTTTTCATATCCACTCGTGCGATACGTGGTGTATTGTTGGCGTTACCAAATGCCCAACGACCATCATGTTCTCCATTGGTTTGCGATAAAGAGATATGGTGAAGATCATCCCAAGGCACGAAACCATGAGAGGTATTCAACATCGGTTTGGTCTCTTCGCTGTATCCGTAGCCATTTTCAGGAAAAACGGAAAATACGGGAATAATACGGAAGCAACGACCCGAAGGCAAGCCATAAACGGACATTTGACCATTGAAACCACCCGAAACGATGTTATAAAATTCATCTTTTTTGCCCGGTGCAACGTACACTTTTGATGCTGCGTCTCCAGTGATAGCTGAGCCAGCGTCTTTAGGTTTACAACTCTGGGTGCTGATACCTATGGATAAGGTAATGCAAATCGCTAAAAATTTAAGAATTTGATTTTTCATTGATTTTACTATTATTTTAATAAAATGGAAAGAGGTATAATTAAAAAAAAGCTATCGATACTGAAGGGTGTAACCCAGAGCACTTGGTGGGTAATTACTTCTCGCCGTCATTTTTGCGCATAAACTCCACAAGACTGCGCGCCTCTTTTTCGGTAATATTTTGATTGGGCATGCGTACAAGACATTGTTCAAGCATTTTTTGTGCTTCGGGGTCTTTTTCAAGCATCATATCCACGTTGGTGATCATATTCATAATCCAAACAGGTTGACGGCGTTTGGTCACGTCTTTCCAACCGGGTCCTACGAGTTTATCACCAGTAAGCTTATGACAAGCACCACATTTCATGTCATAAATGCCTTTTCCTACCGTAATCATGGCTTGATCAAGCGGATTGGTCAATTTTACTTCTTTAATTTCAGTACCGTGCACTTCGGGTTGTTGATCCACTTTGGCAAGCTCAAAAGGCGCTTCTTTCTCCCGCTCTTTTGCACCATTGTTTCCACACGAAAACCAAATGAGCATTGCTCCAAATAGCATAATTATCAAGGACGTCTTTTTCATAATAAGGCGATTTTAGTTTTAAAATAATGTTAATAGAAACAAGTGTATTTTTAATATCAGAATAAAAGACTTTTTTATCTTTTATTAACACAAAGGAACAACCTATTTCCCCTCTTTAAGATGATAGAAATCACCTCTTGCTATGACTTTTATTAGGTGCTTTTTACTATAATATTTATCAAAAATGAGCATGAAAAAACAGTGTCGGAATGATTTGAATCATTCCGACACTCGTTCACTTTTACTGTTAAAAAGAATCTATTTTGACAGGAAAACTAAGCCTGAATCCAGTTTAGTGGCTAAACTTTCAATCGTCGTACTAGTTAGCATCAAATTCATTTTGTCCCGAATGGGCTTATATTGAGCGTGAATCGGACACGGCACTTTATCATCGCATTTACTCAAGCCTAAAACACAGCCCGTAAAAAGGCGAGGCCCGTCAATCGCTTTTACCACTTCCAAAAGATTCATTTCACCCTGATGCACATCCATAAAAAAGCCGCCATTAGGCCCCTTTGCCGATGAAATAATATCTTGACGGCTTAGTATTTGCAATATTTTAGCTGTAAAATGCTCGGGTGATTGAATATTTGTGGCAATATCTTTTACGCTGACTTTACACTCGCATTCAACCGATTTTTTATAAATGTAAATGACAGCTCGAATTGCATATTCGCTGGTTTTTGAAAACATCTTCCTTTTTTTTCGCAAAATTAATTCATCT
>JANMYC010001609.1:0-2383 GCA_031381715.1 Saprospiraceae bacterium | reverse complement strand
ATCACGGCTTCAATGGGTAATGTAGAGGTCACAAACCCGAATAAAGTAGTGGCTTGGGGAGCGATGTACTGGCAATATTTTGAAGATTTGGATAAAATCAAATCGTTTAAAGATACGCCTTTGAAAATGGTAAAACAGCTTTTTAAAGAAGACAATACGGATAAAGGCAAGGTACTCTCCCCCATTACGGATAAAACAGCTTTGACGATTGGCGATAAAATCAAAGTCAGAATCGAGTTGCGGGTGGATAGAGACATGGAATATGTGCACATGAAAGACATGCGCGCTTCAAGTTTTGAACCTACGAATGTGCTAAGTAGTTACAAATGGCAAGGCGGTTTGGGCTATTATGAAAGTACGAGGGACATGGGCACTCATTTCTTTTTTGATTATTTGCCAAAAGGAACTTATGTGTTTGAGTATCCGTTGGTTATCAATCATAAAGGGGATTTTTCAAATGGCGTAACGACTATTCAGTGTATGTATGCCCCCGAATTTACCTCCCATACTGAGGGGGTACGGGTTCAGATAAAATAAAAATAATTACTTAGTCAGATAGTCACTTTCGCTCCGTTTAGCCACTGATTTTACTGATATTGACTGATTTTACACTGATTTTTAAAAAATTACGTATAAATCAGTGTAAAATCAGTCAGTTTCAGTGTAATCAGTGGCTAAACGGAGCGTAAGCGACTGCGCAGCTAAGCCATTATAAATAAAAAAGAAAATAGCTTCTTCGATAAAACGCTGATAAAGTTGAAAGACTTTATCAGCGTTTTTTTTGTTGGTAATATATTTGAAAAAATAATTTCCCTTTTTAATTGGCATAATGGTTTTTATTCATAAATTTGCAAAACGTGACATAGATAAAATACATCAATTGAGGTTTTAAAAAATATTATACGATATAACTAATTGATAATCAGTATTTTAAATTTTAACAGAAAATACAAACATATTTAAATAGTTTCATTTTTAATCAAGTATAATTCGTTTTAAATTAATCATTTAAATAGAATTCAAATAATGTGAATTCAGAATCATTTAAAAGATTAAATTTAATTTAAATTCGTTACAACAATCTTGGCAACTTATTGCATTTTTATTTAATTTTACGTTCATATTTGTTGCATCAAATAATTTTAATCATATTTATTTAATGATAAAATCATAGTAATCAGTTCAATTTATAATCGCTTTAAGTTATCTTTGTTGCACTGAATAATCCTAACTGAACGCTCCTATTTTTAAATCTCCACTCAAGCAAATTAGCACCACAAGAACTAATTTTCTTTTATTTTTCCACAAAAACTGAAGTTTTACTGAGTACATCTACTGATTAACATTGAGTAGGCTAACTCACCGATTCTATACTTTACATGCATGTGATATACTGCTACTAACTCATTGCGCCATTTTTTATCATTTTTACTTTATTGAAGAATACAAACATTACTTTGAATTTTAATCATGAACAGAATTAACCTATTTCCTAAGCAGTTGCTGCTTACGCTTTTAACTATTTTATTGCTTTTAACTCATTTTTCTCTATTGTGGTCGAATACCCTTCTGCATACTGTTATATATGTAAATAATTTTATTGCATCATCTGATACATTGGCTCATAATTCGGATGGTGATACCCTTAATTATGCTCTAAAAACTGCGGATTGTGCGGGAGTAACCATTGATTTCAAAGCAGTAGTTACAAAAGATGTCATTTGCTTGCCTAATTCAGGTGAAATTGCAGTGAATACTATTACTGGCGGGACAGCACCTTATAAGTTTTCATTAAATGGTATGGATTATGACGCTATTAACCCCATTAATTCATCAATTGGAGCCCAAACGGTTTATGTAAGAGATGCGAATGGTTGCGTAGGAACTAAAAGTATTACGGTTAATGATGCCAGCTATAGTATCACAACCAATGCAACAGTAACTAATACCTCATGCTTAGGTAATGATGGTGGTAAAATAACCATAACGCCAGCCAACGGTACAAGCCCTTTCGATTTCAATGCTATCTGAATCACCCCTCTCAGTTTTTCATCGAATAACACTACTGGTGAGTTCAAAAATTTAAAAGTAGGCAGTTATAATATTACGGTTACTGATGAGAATGGATGTATTGCGACCGTCAGTAAAACGATAGGTTTGGGCTCTTCGCCCACTATTATTTCTGCTACACCTAAAAACACTTGTATCGGAACAAGTGCAGGTTCAATAACGATAGAAGCTTCGGGCACTTATGGCACCTTAGAATATTCTAAAGATGGTACTTTGTGGCAAGTTAATAACACCATTACTGGACTATCTAAAGGAACTTATACCGTGTACGTCCGCTACAAAGAAGCGCCTAATTGTAGTTCTTCCCTCCCAA
>JANMYC010001488.1:0-2541 GCA_031381715.1 Saprospiraceae bacterium | reverse complement strand
ATGCTTCGTTGACTTTATAAGCATTTTCAACAAAATTCTGACGGTCATCTTCGCCGTGTAAAATGTATGTTGGGCACGTAATTTTTTCAGCAACTCCTTCTAAAGTGAAGTTTTTCAACTTTTCACGGGCTTCAGTCATGTTTTCAGCACCCACGATGTGTTGTACAATTTCAGCCAAAGGATGATTATCGGGTCTGTTTCTCCAAATATCGTAATACGACCACACTGCGCCGAATATCATACACACCTTAAAACGAGGTTCAAAAGCTGCACAACGAGCCGCCATATAACCGCCCATTGAAACCGCCCCAATACCCACTCTTGAAGTAGCAACTTCATCTTTTAAATTTTCAATAACCCAATCCAACACCACAGTACCTGCTACGTCAAAATCGTAACGGGTGTGGATGTGATTAAGGCGTAAAGCAGCGCCTTGCCCGGGTCCATCCACTGCCATCATCGCGATGCCCCGCTCATTAAGGTGTTGAGCAATACCGAAATAAAGTTCTTCCGCTAAACTATCCAAACCGCCAAACATTATCATCAACGGCGGGTTTTTAACGCCACTGGGTTTAAATAAATAGCCTGGTAAAAATGAACCCTCGAAAGGTATTTCCACTTGAAGCGGTTTTTCATCAAAAAGATGAATAGCCTTGATGAACGCCTCACGACATTTCAAATAATAAGGAATTTTACGCTCATCACGCAAATTCATGAAAAATTCGCTGGTGCGGAGGTAGTTGAAAGCCCTTAAATAAGTTCTACGAGCGGAAATTTTATGCCCATTTTCAGCATAATTTTCAGCTAAATTATAGACTTTATCACCCATTTTGACCCACGCTTTATTAAAACTTTCACGGTTAGCAGGGTCTATTTCACTTGCTACTTCTAATATTTCCGCAAATTCGCCGCCGCCATAATGGGCTTGCGTTAAAGCTCTATTGACTTGGTATGAAGGCATATATTGCCCGGGGAAGTAATGCCACATATTGATTTTGGATTTATAGTAAAATCATTGTAATTTTGTAAAAAATAAGAAAGAATGTCCAAAATTGATGACTTCTCGCAACTTGATTTAAACGGCGTTTACTCTTATGCTGACTACCTTACTTGGCAATTTGAGCAAGCAGTTGAACTCATTAAAGGCAAAATATTGCCGATGGCTGCTCCGAGTAGAAAACATCAAGATGTTTCTACGGAAGTCATTGGACTTTTATATACCCATTTTAGAGGGCAATCGTGTCGAATTTATGCAGCCCCTTTTGATGTCCGATTACTCGATAAAAAAAAATCAGCAAAAGCCAATAAAGATGTTTTCACTGTTGTCCAACCCGACATCTGCATCATTTGCGATAAAGAAAAATTAGACGATAAAGGCTGCCTTGGTGCGCCAGATTTAATAATTGAAATACTCTCGCCAGGTAATTCTAAAAAAGAAATGAAAACCAAAAGGCTACTTTATGAAGAAAATGCTGTTAGAGAATACTGGATTATTGACCCCGAACATGAAACAACCCACCAATTTTGCTTAAATGAAAATGGACTTTACCATCCTCCTATGATTTACGTAAATGATGACGTACTAAACAGTGCTATTTTTACTGAACTCAATGTAGATTTAGCAGAGGTTTTTAAAGCTGTTAATCGCTAACCCCCTCAGTATTTTTATATATCATGTGGTTTCACTTGCCCATCAGTTAAGCCCAATTTCTTACCTTTCGCCATTTCAGCAAATGGATTGGCGCTGCCCCACGCATCGTTTGGGTTGTCTTTTAAATAATGAACATCCAAATGATCTGGTGCAAAAACTAAACGTGCACAAGCATAATATTCAAATAAAACTCCACTGCCCGGGTCAATGATGTAGATGAAAAAGCCTTCGTCTGCTTTGTGGCGCGTGGGTGCGCCCATGACACTTTTGTAACCTTTTTCAATAAAATAATCGAGGGCGATAAGTACTTCTTCGCGGCTATCCACATTGTAGCAAATATGATTGAGAACACCTTCATTTTCAGCAATATTGGGGTCAGTGAAAACGGCTATATCGTGTGAAAGATTACCAATTGTCCAAAGACCACCGATGGGTGGTATATGGTCTTCAATGCGGATTTCATCGGGATTTTTCAAACCCATACCCTGCCAAAAGGCTTTTTCATCAGCATATTTTCCTTTTGAAACCATATAAGTCACGTGATCAAAACGGCGTGGATTAGCGCCTAATTTTCGGTTGCTTGCATAGCGGTCGGCATAAATGCTGCCTCTTTCACCCGTTTCACGCAACCATTCCACTTCCCAAAATACCTCGTGAATATGACCATCTGGTGATTTAAAACGGTAAGCTTTTCCATGACCCATATCGCCAGCGTCCCAGCCCAAACCGGCACCAATGCTTTCAAGGTAAGCCACGCAGTCTTCTAAAGCTTCGGTACTATCCGCCCGCCAGCCCAAATGCCCCAAGCCGGATTTTTCACTTTGAGTTAATTTAAGGGTATGATGAAAATAATCACCCCATGCGCGAAGGTAAACCGAACCTTCTTCGCG
>JANMYC010001443.1:0-2747 GCA_031381715.1 Saprospiraceae bacterium | reverse complement strand
AATTTTATCTAATTTAGATCTCCCTCCACCTGCAATATCACCTAAACTACCTAATGCCGCAGAAAGCCCTAAAGAAGAACCGCCATCATCATTAACAATAAAAGTTAAATCAGCTTTATATGACCGCTTCGTAGTATAAGCATCGTAAATCATATAAGCTGTAATAGGCACAATAAAAAGCAGTAATATCCACCAATTACGGCGTATCTCTTTAGCATACTCTTTTACTTTGAGTATCAGCTCCTTTAAGGTTATTTCATCATCCTCTATTTGGTTAATGGTTGTTGTATTATCACTCATTTTATATTGTTATCAGTAGGCAAGGCGACAGTTCCAAGAATCGGAATAAGGCGACAGGCGACAGTTATTTTAAAAATCAAAATACCTATTAGCAATATTTGAATGCAGTCCAAAATAGACATACTTTGTTGTTTCATTTTTCAAAGCCCCTTTCTCAATATCCGTTTTGAATCGCCTTAGTGTAATACCCGCTTCCAAACGTAAATTCGTTTTAGGATTCACTAAATAGGCAATTTTAGCATCGGTGTAAAAAGTACTTGTTGGTATTCCCTGTAAAACTTTATTCCCATATTCTTGATTTCTGGTATTGTAGGTTTTATAAACATTCGTCCCCCAATTAGAGCTTGCAGTATCTCTGCCTTGTTTTGCATACATGATTTCTAATTCACCGATGATGCGTTTATACCTGTATCTCAACCAAGTAACAGATTCTTTAAAATTAGAACCTAAAGGATGGGCTAACGGCTGATTATAATGAGCATAGTTCTGAAAAACATCTCCATGACTGTACGTAAAAGGTCGCATCCAATTATATTCGGATTGAATGGTCAAATTCGGGATAAAAGTATTAAAAGACTTGAACCCGAGTTGATAACCGAATTTATTTGCCCACCAACCTGTTGCTTTTTTTATCTCTTTGAAATTAAACTCATCTAAAATCAATTGACCATATAGATGTGCTTTATTCGTCAACTTAAATTTTGCATTCAAACCCAGTAAAACATTTCCTATCGCTGAACCTAATGAATTCTCAATTGGACGATAAAAAATAACGGGGTTTAAATAATTAATGTCATATCCCCTTGTTCCTGCACTATCGCCATATACCACCGTTTCAAAGATACTCACATTCAATCGTTTTGAAATATTAGCTGATAGTAAATGAGAGGTAGTATATTTACGAATATAAATACCATTGCCTGGAGTTGTAAATCGAATATCCTGCATCTGAGTGAAAATATTCGTGTACTGTAGTTTCCAAAAAGATGTTGTAATTCGAAGATATGGATAGTTAAAACTATTATCAGACAATAATAATGAGCGGTATCCATCACCTATAAAATTCTGCCCATATCCATATCTAAAATTAAAATACTTGCTCGGTTGATACTCAATATGTCCTTTTACCGAAAAAAAATCCTGTCCACCTTTTTCAAGAGGCTTGTATGTTCCCTGCCCCGGTACTACTTTATTCTCCAAAATCCAATCATTTTGATATTTTGGATAATACGCCTGATTCTCAAGGAATTCAGAATAAAAAAAGAACTTTTTGCCTAATCTTCCATCCGCTTGAAAGCCGCGGGTGTTTAAATAAGTCGTTTTATCGCTTAAATTATCTTTTCCCAGCGTCAAATGAACAAGTGGATTCAGGCGTAAGCCAAAATCCTCGGTGTGCTTTTGAATTAAATCCTCGTAAAACAGTTTTCTTCCGAGCCATTTGTTAGACGCAAAGTTGCCCTCAAGTCTCAGTTTTTCATTAAAATTATCTATATGGGAGTTAATGACACCAACTGAAAAAGGTTTGACAGTCGTAAAAGTCTCATTATCAATAAGGTGAAGCGAATCTTCGATAGAATTGAGCAGGCTGTTACTGAGGGGTGTATAAAAGCTTTGCGCTTTTAGGATTGTGCCTCCATAAGCCAGTATAAAAAGAGTTGCGAGTTCTAATCGGTAAGTTCGTATGTGGTTTTGTAATTTCAACCTAGTATAATGGTACTTTTATGAGTTTCAATACACAAAGGTAAAAACAGAAACGAATTTTTAATCAATAATGAGTAAAAAAAATACTCAATTTATAAATTTTAATAATTTGGACTAAAATAACCGCTGTTTTCTTTTTGAAGTCGGCTCTAAAAATCATTAAAAATGCTCCACTTTGCTCCGCATTTTTTTGAAACTATCCATAAATTTTTTTGAGCCACGAATTAACGAATTTCGCTAATTTAGATGTTGAAAATTTTATCGAATTTTACGAAATTGCCCTTAAGGGCAATTCAATTAGTGAAATTAGCTTAAATAAGTCAACATCTAAATGGGTGAAATTCGTTAATTCGTGGCTTAATAACTTTTATATATGGTTTTAAACGCATTTTCAATAATTTTCAGCCCGACAGAAAACAACGCTTATTTTAAGCCCACTTATCTAAGATGTCCCGTCTTGTCTATCTCTTTTTTATAGAAAGGATTGAGATAAAAATCTATTAAAATGGCTAAATCTGAGCGTTTTATGGGTTTATTGGCGTCAAAATTACCTAATTTAAGGGTTGTCCAATCGTATTTAATTGTTTTTTTAAAGTCATTAATATTTTCATAGTTTTCTAATTCTATATCCATTACTTTGGCTAAACTCCAGAGCATTTCAATAATTTCAGTCGTTTTTAGTAATTTTGAGGTATTTGAAAGGGTTTCAGGGATGGCAGGAGATAGTGAAGGAGCGGCATCATTGG
>JANMYC010001435.1:0-6193 GCA_031381715.1 Saprospiraceae bacterium | reverse complement strand
TTTTCACCCATAATTTAAAAAAATGACGACTCGACCACAACCCAAAGAAAGACTATTTACCCAATATCAAGTGTTTATGATAGCCATTTTAGCTATTTTGCAATTCACAATTATATTGGATTTCATGGTGCTATCGCCACTTGGCGCCATGCTTCTGGAGAAACTGAGCATCACAACTTCTCAATTCGGTTTGGTGGTATCGGCTTATGCATTTAGTGCGGGTGCATCGGGTTTTTTAGCAGCGGGTTTTGCCGATAAATACGACAGGAAGAAGATTTTGATGTTTTTCTATGTCGGCTTTATTATCGGAACTGTATTGTGTGCCATTGCTCCCAACTATGAACTTTTATTGGCAGCGCGTATCGTTACGGGTATTTTCGGCGGGGTGATTGGCTCAATCAGTCAAGCCATTATTTCGGATTTATTCAAATTAGAAGTGCGGGGCAGAGTCATGGGTTTTGTGCAAATGGCATTTGCAGCGAGTCAAGTTTTAGGCCTTCCGATTGGGCTTTTATTAGCCAATAGTTTCGGTTGGCACGCGCCTTTTTGGATGATTGCCATATTCGGGATATTTTTGGGATTCGTTATTATGGTGTACATGAAACCCATAAATGAACATTTGAAAATACAAAATGAGAATAATGCTTTTCAGCATCTCATCAAAACCATTTCACAAGTCAGTTATTTAAGAGCCTTTTTAGCGACCTCGTTGTTGGCTACTGGGGGTTTTATGTTGATGCCATTTGGTAGCACTTTCGGTATCAATAATCTGGGTTTGACGATGGAGCAACTGCCTACTTTATATTTAGCAACGGGTATTTCTTCCATCCTTATTGGTCCTTTTATCGGTAAAATGAGCGATAAAATTGGCAAATTCACGATGTTTTTAATCGGTTCTATTATCAGTATGTTGATGATTGCCGTTTATACGAATCTGGGTGTTACGCCTTTATGGATTATTACAATAATCAATGTTTTAATTTTTATTGGTATCAATGCCCGCATGATTTCATCAGGTGCTTTGATGAGCGCTATCCCTACGCCACAAGATAGGGGTGCATTTATGAGTATTAACTCCTCTGCGGCACAAGTGGCGGGCGGTATTGCTTCCTACGCAGCGGGTGCTATTGTAGTTCAGAACAAAACGGGTTATTTGGAACATTACGATACGTTGGGCTACACCGTTATTGGGCTTATGCTCATCGTGATATTTATGATTTATAATATCAATCGCCACGTGAGGAAAAAAGTAGCTGCTACTTCTACTCTACCGAAACAAGATGAAATAGCCATAGAAGTGGTTTAAAATATAGAATTAAGCTATTTTTAAGCCTTAAAAAGTGTGGCACTGCATTGAGCCGTGCCACGCTTTTTAAAAAATATCTTGCGCAGCAATTTCAAAATCGGGTAAAACGGGGGCAGCCGAACAAATTGTCGCTCCTCTACAAATCGTAACCGAATCGGGAGATGTATAAACCTCAACTAAATTCAATTTTGGAAAAATACGCCAAACCACTTTTACACCATCCGCAAAGTACTCTTCAAGTTTCTCTTGAATATCGTTTGCTTTATCATTTTTTGAAATAATTCTAATCACAAATTCACTGATATTTGGACGAATGTCGTCTTGTTCTTTTACTCCATCTTCGGTTAAAAAAGCTAAGTCGGCGATACGACTCCTATTCGCTTTTGGTAAAAACATTTTCACTTCTCTTTCCAATTCGCCCATTTGTTTAAAAGCAAGAGTTTGCAAAAATAGGCGCGTGAGTCTTTGAACAATCAATAATTGGCTTCGATTCATAGTACGGGGAGTTTTCTCAACGATGCCATTATGCCACTCATATTTATAATCATCTTGCCGATTGTCATATAATCGATGAAAAGTCTCAAGAGAAATCACACGTTTTCCTTTTTTCTCTATATTGGGATTGAGCAATGTAATAGCGGCCATTATTTTAATTTTTTTCAAAAATAAGGTTTTTTTATGAAAAGAAAATACCCCCTCAGTATTTTTTGTTTTATGCCTTAATATTCAAGGATATTACTGCACCAATATCACCGCACTCAAAGCAGGCACGTCAAAACGATTGCCTTTAAAGTCTTTTAAGCCTTTTTCGAGCACTTTTTCACCATCACATATCACCTTCCACTTCGCATTTGGTATATCCACCGAGACGAACTTAGTATTGGCATTAAAAAGCACTACTATCGTTTTCCATTTATCACCCACCGCTTTGCCGTTGAGAGTATAACCAATCACCCCCTCAGTAGTCCCCGCTTTTGACAGCATATTCATGAACTCCAAATTTTTGACAATCAATTCAGTCGCGGGCATTCTGAAGGCGGGGTGTTTTTTACGGACTTCAATCATATTTTTAATAAAAATACTGACCTCTGCGTACTGGGTTTTGCGATTCCAATCTATTTCATTGATGTCGTCGGGTGAGTTGTATGAGTTTTCAACCCCTTTTTTAGTTCTTAAAAATTCCATCCCGGCGTGTATGAAAGGAATGCCTTGCGATGTCAAAACAATTGCTTGAGTCAATTTATGCATTTTGATTCTATCCCCCTCAGTATCTTTCGCGTTGGAGTTCAAAAATCTATCCCAAAGCGTGTGGTTATCGTGACATTCTGCATAATTAATGCACTGATATGGTTCAGCAGCCCACGGTTCTTTGGAATAATTGACTTTTGAATAATCAATTTGGGGATGTTTTGTGGAAGCAATTATTCCGAATTTCACACTCTCTTCCATGCCTTTTTTACCACTCACAAAACCTCTATCTTCGGCAGCAAAAACGCTGCCTTTTAAACCATCGCGCATATCATCGCTGAATGCAGCAATTTTATCAAGGCGATAAGTGTATTTTTTCAACGAACGCTGATTTTCAGGTAATGGAGAATCGCCCGCAGTCCAACCTTCGCCCAAAAGCACAATATCGGGTTTTATTTTATGCAATTCCGTTGAAATCATATTCATGGTTTCGATGTCATGAATACCCATCAAATCGAAGCGAAAGCCATCAATATGGTATTCATTCACCCAATATTTCAAACTTTCAAGCATGAATTTACGCATCATGGGCTTATCGCTCGCCGTTTCATTGCCACAAGCTGAGGCATTTGAAAACTTACCCTCAGATGTCGTTCTGTGATAGTAAAATGGCACGAGTTGATGAAAATACGATTCCTCACCAAACATTGTGTGGTTGTACACTACATCCATGATAACCCGCAAGCCATTTTTATGAAACGATTGAACCACTTTTTTCAATTCCTCAATCCGCACTTTTCCGTCAAATGGGTCAGTTGAGTATGAGCCTTCGGGCGTGTTGTAATTCAGTGGGTCATATCCCCAATTGTACTTTTTATAGTCTTTATTTTTAGCATTTTCAGCCTCATCGACGGTGAAAAAGTCGTAAAACGGCAATAATTGAACGTGCGTCACACCCAAATCTTTGATATGTGATAAACCCGTCAATAATCCCGCATCATTTTTTGATTTCTCTTGAGTAAGCCCTAAAAATTTACCTTTCTTTTTGATGCCCGAATTTTTTGCAATAGACGCATCTCTGACGTGCAACTCATATATAATAGCATCGGTTTTATAGGCTAATTGCGGGCTTTTATCACTCTCCCACCCTTTTGGATTGGTCTCTTTTAAGTCAATAATTTGCGCTCTTTTACCGTTAGCGCCCACTGCTTTGGCGTAAATATCGGGTACTTCCATCATTGTTTTGCCATCCAAAGTTGTCACTTGTAGCGTATAATATTGCCCTTTTCGGTCGTCTTGTGCCGTGTGAGACCAGATTCCCTTGTCCCCTTTTACCATTTTTACAGTCTCAATCAAATCTTTATTGTCAGAAGTGGCGATTCCTTCTTTATAAAAACGAAGCGTCACCTCCTGTGCTATGGGCGACCACAATTTAAACATTGAATACTGAGGGGTGTACGTCAGCCCTAAATCAGAACCATCATAGACGGGAAAATCTTGGGATTTTAATGAATTAGCTTGCATAAGAAAAATTAAAATTATGAATACATTCTTCATTCTCTATAAAATTTTGCGGTGGTTTTAAATCTCTATGAGCACATTTTTTCGTAAATAAATGTTAAAGAGGCATAAAATATATAATTAGTATTGTTATCAGTCGTTATCTTTGAATTCTAAATTTAAAAACAAAACATCTATCAAAATGATTAAAAAAGTTCACACCACTTTACTGTTCATTGCTCTCTTTTCTTTTTCGACTTCTGCTTTTTCACAAACCAGTATAGTTGACGTCAATAAAGTAAAGACCGTTAGCGGTATTATTGATTTATTGAAAAAAGACTCTGCTGATTCAAATTGCGTTATTAGAGGTTTTAATCTATTGGTTTATCCCAAAAAAGGGGATATCTATGAGATTAAAATCATTGGTAAAAAAGCTCCCGCAGAACTAAAAAAAATTGCCGAAAGTTTAAAACCAGAAGACATCTTGGTTTTCACCAATGTTTTAATGCAATGTAACAATCAGCGTGAAACTTATGCCGTAAACGATAAAAAAATCGTTCTTAAGTAGGGGTTTCAAAACAGTGATTAAAAAGGTGTTGGATGGATTAAAACCCATTCAACGCCTTTTTTAAATACTCAAAAACACTTTAGTCAGAGCCTCAATATCGTTTCTATCGTTGTACAAGTGCGGTGAAATTCTAACAAAATCCCCTCTTACCGATACCGAAATGTTCTTTTCTTTCAGCTTTTCCTGTAATTTTTCAACTGATGCACCTTCGGGCAATTGAACACCAAATAAATGTTTAGCGCGATTATTATCCTCTTCAACCCAAAACCCTTTAGATTTCCAAATTTTTACAGCATCATTGGTCAATTCCGAACAGTATTCTTGAATATTTGGAATACCCCAAGCCAATAATTGCTTTAAAGCCGCAATAGCCATCGGTACAAGGATAAAATTTGACCGTTCACCCACATCATAACGCATCGCATAAGGCTGATATTCTTCTTTATAATTCACCAAATCTCCAAAATTTTCACTGTCTTTCCTATTTATCCAGTTTTCTTCAATCGGTTTTCCGCCGTCAAATTTTTCATTAAAATAGGCATAACCCAGCGAATAGGGACCCATTAACCACTTATAACCGCCACAAATCAAGGCATCAATCCCCATATCTTGAACATCAATTGGCAATGCGCCCACGCTTTGAGTCCCATCTGTTGCCAGTATACCCCCAACTTCGTGTACCCTTTTTGCAATAGTTTTTAAATCATATAAAGTCCCGTTTGCCCAGTGGATATGCCCCAAAGCAACCAAAGCCGTTTTATCGTCAATGGCATTCAGAATATCTTGATTCCAACGCTCGCCCCTACCCTCTTTTACTGAGGGGTACGGTATAGTCCGAATTTCTAAGCCTTTTTCTTCGGCTAAAGTCCGCCATTGATAAATATTGCTCGGAAATTGAGCTTCAGCTACTATTATATTTTGCCCTTTTTCAGCCTTTAAATTACGCGCCACGATTGCCATACCATAGGATACCGACGGAATCATGGCTATTCGTTGCGGTATTTCAGCATTTACAATCTCCGCAAATAGGCTCCTCAGTATTTCCACGTCTCCAAAGAAATCAGGAATAGTCAGGCGATAAGGACGCGCTTTTTTACGAACACCTTCAAATCCCGCTTCCTCCACCGTTTTTAAAAGCGGCGACATGTAAGAGCAATTGATATAATGAAAATCTGGTTCAACAGAAAAAAGATGTTTTTGACAAGAGAGCATAATTAGGATTGATTTGTAATTGTAAAACAGAAACTTTGCACGAATTAAGTAAAATATTTTTCCATTAAAAAACTAAATACCCAGAGTTGTGGAAAACTCCCCGAAAATGTCTTGGATTTCTTTGTTTTAGTTTTCAAAATCTTGACTTGAGAATACGAAAAATGCAGTATTGCAGTACGCCAGTATGCACTTAAAAACTGATTGCAGTCTAAATCGTGAAAGTATTTGAAAACTATGTTACTAAATGTTACTTTTTGCAGTACTACAGTATGTCAGTTTTACCTTTTTTAAGGTTTTAAGTAAAAACTGCAAACCTGCATTAAGGTAAAACGATGACACTGTAAAACATTTTGCAGTATAACAGGTAAAACTTAAAAACTTTTTGCATCTTTGCAGTACAAGCGTAAAAAAGGTTTATA
>JANMYC010001419.1:0-2967 GCA_031381715.1 Saprospiraceae bacterium | reverse complement strand
CGTTAACGAGGCATTTTGTCCTGTCAACTCTTTGATGCGCTCAAATATCCGGTGTTCTTTTTCAGCCTCTAAAGCAGCTTTTTGCTCCGCTTTATTTTTGGAAATATCTTCCTTCTTCTGCTTTTTTAAAACCTCTTCTTTGATGTCGGTAAACCCTTTTTTCAAAGCTTGAACAAAGAAGCCCGAAACGCTTGTTTTGATGTGCCCATCCAACTTGGCTCTGAAAGTGACGCGGATGGCTTGCTCAAATTGCTCATCGTCGTATTGCTTGAGTAAGTTCAGATAAACTGTGGGAGTGACGCCCAAACTTTCAACCACTTTACTGTAAAAATGACTGAATCGCTTGTCGGCATCGGTAGCTACAGTTTCTGAATTTAAGCCCTCATATTGGGGTTTATTTTCCTGCGCCGTGGTGTCATCTAATATCATCGAAGACTCAGAAATGAACCTGGGCGTAATTTTATAAAAATGAAACTTCAGAGCCACAATCTTCTTTCCTTCCTTGATTTTTTCAACTTCACGGATATTCAAATCCGTGAATTCATTTATCTCTTTGACGGCAGGCTCGACTACAAAAGTGTAAAAACCCGAAAAAAGCGGGTATTTATCCTCTAACTCAAACATGACTTTTAATTCTTCAAAGCCCAACTGACGGCTGCCAATGCTTTCATATTGCTTCAATAACTCATAAAACCGAACGGCATAAACGCCCAAATTCGTTACGTTTGCCAATTCGTAAGCCGTAAAACTTTTTTGAAGTTGCAGCAAAAGGGGCTTCATTTCATCTTCGATTTTGACATCAATATATTCTTGATTTTCAATGCCTTTTTTATGCTCTTGGCCTTCCTCCAAATACCCGATTTTACGGATAATGTGATAAATTTCCTTGCGCTTGAAGCCATCTACGACCGTATCTACATAAAACTTTTTATCCAAAAGCTTGCGCACGGCATCTCTAATCTCGGAATATCCTCGCTTAGGATTGAGTTTAAAAACTTTTGCAACATCTCGGTACCAAATGCGGTACACTTGAAAGTCATCGTCTTCTCGGCGAATTTGAGCCAATAACATGAGGAAGATTCGGGTTTCCCAAATATCAAAGTTATAGCGGGATTCAATCAAATTATTTGATTTCTTTATCAGAGCGATGCCTTTTGCTTTATTTTTAGCGGGGCTTTTCTTTTTAACGACAGTCATTTTTTAATTTAACTATGAGGAAAATGTGGCAAAATCAAAGGATTGCATTCATTTACTACTACTTAGCCACAAATTTCTATCAGTAAAGCCACATTTCCAAACTTTTGCCACAAATTTCTAATATTTATCCACAAATCCCTAATACTTATCCACAAGATTCTAATACATTGCCACATATTACTAATACATTGCCACAAATTACTAATAGATTGCCACATTATTCTAATAGATAAAGCTATAACTAATTGATAGTCAATTAGTTACAAAGGGATAAAACAAATAAAAAAGATTAAAAAGTAATACAACAACATAAAATAGAGTAGGTGGTGATTTTTAAAATTTTACATATAACTTAGTAGTCAATTTGTTTTGTCAAAAAACAAGCTGCGCGCGCCCATTTTTACCTATTTTAGTTATATTTAAAGTACATAATAGTCTTTTCAACTGATAGAAAAATGTGGCAAACTAATAGAGAAATGTGCATTAAAAATTGGGCTATTGAATGCAATAAAAGTAAAATGTACTTTAAAATGAGTTAAAAAAGTGTTTATACTGAGGGGTATCCGCAATTTTGAATGTACACATTTTTAGAGTTAAATAGATAGTTTAGGTATTTTAAGATAGAGTAGGAGAGGTTTAGCACTTGTTTTTAGACGTTTTAGAAAGTATCTATGCGTAAATCGGATTTATTTTAGCACTAAAATACAAAAGCGATGAAGGCTATTAGTCCTCCATCGCTTTTTGTATATTTCTCAGAGCTTATCGCTGAATTATTTCTGAAGTTGTAGATAACCCGTGTAAATTCTACCTTGACCGTTATCGATTATGTAGAAGTAAGTACCATCTGGAAGTCTTTTATCTTTCCAAGTACCACCCCAGTCGTTTTTATAATTTCTACTGCCAAAGACTTTATTACCCCATCTGTTATATACTTCCAAGTTGTGATTTGGATATTGATCCAAGCCCTCTATGACTAAAACATCATTGCTTCCGTCACCATTCGGAGAGAAACCATCATAAACCTTTATGTCATTACACTCAACTTGAATTTTGAGAACTGCAATATCACATCCTGATGCACTACAGATTTGATAAAGAATACTGTCCGTTCCACAGAAGCCCATATCTGGATTATACGTGATATTTTTTGAACTATCGAGACTAACAGTACCGTGATTGCCTTGTAATACAATTGAAATACTCGTCAAAGTATCATTGTAAAGTGAATCATTCAAAATAACTTGAGTAATGACAGGCTGATTTTGCTTGGTTTTAGCTTCATCATTGACAGCTTTGATGCGGCTGTTGCCTGTTCTATCAATCACCTTAATGATAACATAAGTGGTATCACAGAAGCCAAATTCATCACAAACTACGAAGCAACCTTTTTCAGTACCTTTTAATACTGCCGTAGCTTTTATGCACGTGGTACCCGGAATAATAGTGAAAATCACATGCTGACCATTTGAAGGACAAATATTGGTAACGGTGTATTTTTTACCCAATAATTCACCTGTATTTAAACAAATAGTGTCAGTTACTTGCTCTGCCAAAGTGGTATCAATGGTGGAAGTAAAGCTTAACTCGCCGACTACAATCACCACTTGTGCCGTATCGCACTTGGCTGGTTTGCGGTTATCACACACTTGATACGTGAAAGTGTCAATACCGACAAAGCCGAAATTAGGTCTGTATACATATGTTCCATCCGATTTAATGACAACTGTACCTCTGCTCGGATTGGTGACAGGAATAGTATTCACTACGAGG
>JANMYC010001415.1:0-4471 GCA_031381715.1 Saprospiraceae bacterium | reverse complement strand
AATGCTGTCTATTCCTGCTCCAAGTGGGGATTTATCGGCGTATTTCCGCACGCTCAATATTGTTCCTATTTCTATTTCGTATGAATATGACCCAACGGATTCCTTGAAAATACCTGAATTATTGGCAAATCTGAACAATGAGAAGTACATTAAAGGTGAAAATGAAGATTTCAATACGCTTTATAATGGTTTGATTGGTCAGAAAAAACGCATTCATATTCACGCAGGCAATTTGTTGTCTGAGGAACTGGATATTATTTCCGAGATCCGAAATCCGAATCAACAAACCAAAACATTGGCTCAATTAATTGACCGCCAAATAGTGGGCAATTACAAACTATGGTCCACCAATTACATCGCCTACGATATGCTGCACACGACCAGCCAATATTCAAATGAATATACAGCGGCTGAAAAAGAAGTATTTGAAAATAGAATGTCGAAGAAAATAGACATTAATGACCCTCAAAGTGTAGAGCGTTTTCTTTCGATGTATGCGAATCCTGTTGCGAATAAGATGTTGGTATTGGAGAGTGGGGAGATGGTGGTGTAGTTATTAACACCCCTCAGTATAAAACCCAAAAAAGCCTCACAAAATCACATTTTGCGAGGCTTTTTTACATTTAGACATTAAAATGTGACTAAGTGCACTCCCGTAAAACAATAAAGCCGTACCACCCCTCAGTAGTACAGCTTTGCCATTTTAAAACCTACCAAAACACTTGCGATCAAGCAAAGAATTATAAAACTCAATAAAAATGCTTATTTTTGTACTCTAAATTGCTTTTTGTAAACAATCGAAACTAAATATAAATGGAAAATATTATTGTTCCAAAGAGGTTGAATGAAGCTCAATTGGTTTTGTTGCGCCTTTTTGACCGCCCAATTGTGAATGACGAAGTTACAGAGCTTCGAGATTTCTTAGTTGCCTACTACAACCAAAAATTAGAGATAGAATTGAACAAAGTCATAGCAGAAAAGCAGTTAACGTCTGGGGATATTGACCAATTGGTTAATATTGAAAATAGAACTGAAAAACTTCGTCAAATCCGTAAACGTTTATGAAAGTTGAAAATACTTTTAAAAGTTTAACAAAATTCCGTAAACTACCCCCTCAGTACAAATCCCAAAAAAGCCTCACAAAATCACATTTTGCGAGGCTTTTTTAGATTCATACATTTAAAATATTGCTAAGTGCTCGCTCTCCTTTAAAACAACAAAGACCGCCCTCTGTAGTACGGCTTTGTCATTTTAAAACCTTTCTTAAAAAACACATTATGACATCAAGTAAGTGAGGTAAACACCCGTAGAAAATCTTTGGGTTTAATAGCTTTCACTTTGGGGAAAGGAATGTTTTTTAACTCTTTGAAAAAGACTTTGTCCTCGGTCACTAAATAATCAGCGCCACAAGCCACATGGCAATCTACAAATTTTTGGTCGTCAGGGTCTTTATAGGGCACATTCCAAAAGTAGTACTTTTCCACCCGTTTTAAATTTGTCCAACCTATTATTGTATCTAAGACATAATCGGCTAAAAGCGCATTGCCATAGAAACGGGTTATAATTTCGTGGTATTCATCCAAAATATCAGTTGTTACACATAGCGTTAACTCTTGCCTACGCAGAGCATCCCAAAGCCAATGGTGAGGAGAACGGGAAGAGATAATTTGAATCAAAACGTTGGTATCTAAAACAATTTTCATGGACGGTCTTAATCAATTCCGAGAGCAGGAATGTATCCAATTTAGGGTTTAGTTGAGGTCGTTGAAACCTTAGCACGATAAGGCGTTCTCTGCATTTTTTGAGCATTTTTGGCTAAATCTTGAGCTGACCAGCCTCTTTCATCCAAAATTTTATCTGCCAATGCGGTCACTCGACTGAATTTAAAATCAATCAAAATTTGACGCAATTGGGTCAATTCCTCTTCATTGACACCTTCTGCAAAAAGTCGCAATATTTCTATTTGTGCCGTATTGAAAGGCAAAGAAAATGTCGGTGCACTCGTCATTTTTTATAATTTTTAGAAAACAAAGTTAGAGATTTTTCTCGAAAATACAAAAAATATGACGTTTATGGCTTTATTGATGCAATGGACTACGTCTGTGCGCAAATACAAACCTTGAATTTCATCCACCCCCTCAGTATAAAGCCAAAAAAGCCTCACAAAATCACATTTTGCGAGGCTTTTTTACAATTTTATGCTTAAAACTGTATATTAATTCTCGTTTTCAAGGCTGTTCAAAATAGCGATGCCATCTTCTGTAGCCACGTGGTCACCATCTTCAAACATAATTACGATGAAGAAATTGGTGCCATTTTTAGGATTAATCAAGCCTGCTATCATCATTTGTAAGCCGTCTTTGTAACCTAAAATGTACGTGCCTTTGAAGCCATTATAATCTAAATCATAATGCTCATCTTTCATTTCAAATTTCATGTCTCTACCCAATTTGTGGGTAGCGTCATTCATCATATCAAGCGTGACATTGCCATCATCGAAGACATACATGAATAGATTCATGCCATCACCATCGCAGTGAAATTCTTCGTCAGTATTTTTTACAACTTTAAAATCGTTGGGTAACTCAATTGACATTTTGTAGGCGTCCCACACATACTCCTGTTGTGCAGATACCGACTGAATAGAAACTAAGCTTAATAGAGCAATTAAAAAAGCAAAAACCTTTGTTTTCATTGAAATTTGATTTTTAAGATTTAAAAATAATATTAAATAAAAAGTATATTTAATTCTGATTTATAACGCAATGTACATGTATTTTGAAATTAAACCAATTTTGTAATAAAATCTCTTCACTAACAACGCAAAAACTGTCTATTCTTTTTCACCAGTAACTTCCTGTCCCATCAGTTCCAGTTTTACACCTATTATTTTGCCTTGATCATTGCGCTTGAAAGTATAAATAGTTCCGTAGCTGCTGGTACTTTTGAATGTGTCCTTTTCGGTTTGTTTTAAAATTTTATTACTACCATATTCATCCAATTCGGCAAAGAGTTCACCGTTTTTGATTTCAATAGTACCTTGTTTAAAAAACTCAGAAAACGTGTATTTACCCACATAATCCGTCAAATTGACTTTAGCTGAATCAGAAACCACCTCCGTTTGGGCAGATAAAGTAAGTGTACTGAATGTTAAAAACAGAATTGAAATGACATTTTTCATGTTGTTTAGTTTTAAAATGTGGAAACACGAATTACACTAATGAATACACGAATTGCGCAAATAAGCGTTAAAACGATTAAAATTATCAACGCATGACTATGTGAAATTAGTGTATTCATTCGTTCCACTCGTGTTTTTAAAAATTGTATAAATTACTTTTTAGCGGCATAATCCACCACCAAATGGCAAAAAGATTTCATACCCAAAACAAAACCGCCTTCATCAATATAAAAATCAGGCGTATGGTGGGGACCTACTTCCACAGCGGCTTTACCTTTAGCCATGCCACCCAAACTAAAGAAAAGACCTGGTATTTTCTCTTGATATTTAGCAAAATCTTCGGCGGCGGTGGTCGGCAATTGCACTCTGATATTGTTTTCACCCGCAACTTCTTCCAAGCTGGGGTACATTTTTTTAGTCAAAGCGGGGTCATTGTAGGTAACAGGATTACCAATTTCGATATTTAATTCAGCCGTTGCTCCCGCCGATTCAGCAATATTTATCACCACTCGGCGCATATTTTCATGCACTTCTTTCTGAATTTTGGGGTCGAGAACGCGAATTGTGCCCACTAATTTGGCATCTTCGGGAATGATATTTTCCCTCAATCCCGCTTGAAACATTCCCACGGTAATCACCACGGGCGATTCTGTCAAAGGCGACATTCGACTGACAACTGTTTGCAATCCCATCACTATTTGAGCACCTGTCACGATGGGATCAATACCGCCCCAAGGCATTGCACCGTGCGTCTGTTTGCCTTTTATCGTTATTGTAAACCTATCCGAACTGGCTTGAGAGCCTCCCGCCCGGTACGATAAAGTACCCACCGGCGACATCGCGCTCATGTGCAAACCGAAAATAGTTTCCACTTTTGGATTATCCAAAACGCCTTCTTTAATCATGTCGCCTGCACCGCCCGTTTCTCCTTTGGGTGCGCCCTCTTCGGCAGGTTGAAAAATAAAAACCACTGTTCCTGCCAACTCATTTTTAACCTGACTCAAAACCTCAGCAGTGCCCATCAAAATGGCAGTATGGCAATCGTGACCACAGGCGTGCATCACACCCGTTTCAACACCATTAAAAGTAGTGCGCACCTTGGATTTAAAAAGCACATCTGTGCGCTCAGTTACGGGCAAAGCATCAATATCCGCTCGTAAAGCCACTGTAGGCCCCGCTTTTCCCCCTTTTAAAACACCCACTACACCCGTTTTAGCAATGCCCGTCCGCACTTCCATACCCAATGAAGTGAGATGGTCAGCAATAATTTTTGCGGTGCGGGTTTCACGA
>JANMYC010001412.1:0-5141 GCA_031381715.1 Saprospiraceae bacterium | reverse complement strand
AAAATATCTCAGGGCGGTCAGCCACGTACACTTTAGCATAAAAATCACTTGCATCCTGCGACTCTTCCATACGCGCCATTTGGCTGCGCTTGTATGTGACGCCAGCAGCCCACACTTCTTGTCCCTTTATAGGTGGTAATAATTCCGTTTGGATATACCCCCTCAGTATTTCATCCGTTTCAAGTGTTTCAAGTTGCTTTTTAAGCGTTTGATATAAGTTATTGCGGTTGATGAGCTTATCCCAATTGCGTGTTTTTAATTTAAAAAGCTGTGATTCTACTTCTAAAATGATGCCTTGCCTTGTGTTGTATAATTTCATATCGTCCTTTATTTTAATAAAATATAAAATTCATTTGACGACACGAAGTTATCAAATGAATTTTATACCCCTCAGTATATCTTAAACTTTTACTATTTTTTGTTCGTAATTACTTAGTAAGATAGTCGCTTACGCTCCGTTTAGCCACTGATTACACCGATATCGACTGATTTTTACACTGATTTACACGTATTTTTTGGGAAATCAGTGTAAAATCAGTCAATATCGGTGTAATCAGTGGCAAAACAGAGCGTAAGCGACCACACAGCTAAGTAAAAATACGAAATTGGCGTTTCGCGCTACTTAATGCGTAGCCAAATAACTACCATAACCGATTAACATTGTTGAAAATATAATGATTCCTAAGCCTAAATACAACATATTCATCGTCTTTTTGCTCACGCCTGCCCATTCTTTGTAATATAAACCCCACAATGTACCGACCGTAATGATAAACGCCATGTGCAAAGTCCAAGATGCGAAATCAAGTTCTTTACCCATTTTGGATTGTCCCATGCCGTAAAAAAAGAACTGAAAATACCACGTAACCCCCGCTAATAATGCCCAAGTATAGTTTTTACTGAGGGGGGCTTCTGAATTTGTGTAGTCTCCAAAAGACTTATTACGAGTATTTAAAATCATACACCAAATGAAGTTGGTTAAAAAACCGCCAATCAAAATAACTGGCAAAATAGCATTGTTTTTAAAAAGTGGATCAGTGCCGTGAGATTCAGCGTTGGCTGCAATGGGCGCACCCGCTGACAAAGCAAAAGCAAAACAAGCACTCATAATACCACAAAAAGTACCCACTAATAAGCCTTTTTTAAGGTCAAATTCTTTAATCGTTTCTTGTTGCTGTTCTTTATTGAGTTCCGCTTCTTTCATGATACCCGCTTTGCCGCTGACGGCAATGCCCACTACACAGACCAAAGCACCCGCCACAGTTGACAGACCGGAGGTAGTTGACAATAATTCACCCATTTTGCCTTCCCAAATCGGTGGAATCAAAGTGCCAAATGCCGCACAGAAGCCCAAGGCAACTGCCACACCCAAAGATACACCTAAATAACGCATGGTCAAACCATAAGTCAAACCGCCAAAACCCCAAAGAATACCAAATAAAAGGGTGTAAAAAATAACACTTGAATCAGCCGCTTGAATGCTTTCAACCATGTTATTGACTGTGATAAAACCAAAAACCCAAGGCGCTAAAATCCAAGAAGCAACGCCCCCAACTATCCAGCCACTTTCCCATGACCATTTTTTAATATTCTTGTAAGGTATGTAAAAACTACCCGATGCAAAACCACCAATGAAGTGGAAAATAATGCCTAAAATTGCGCCCATGTCTTTTCCTTGTTTAGTTAGTTAATTTATACGTTTTTATAAAATTTGCTTAATCTTTCTATTTTAGTTATTTTTGTATAAAAATATCAATATTATGATAGCATCTATTTCTGCTCAAGACCAATTAGCCGCTTTAATTGCCGATGCGATGCCTCAGCAAATAATGGCTTTTAAATTCTCTCCCGCTATTCAAAAGCGCATTCAAACTCTGGTGGATAAAAAGAAAGATGGTCAAATATCCACTACTGAAAAAGATGAACTCGATAAATATATGATGTACGACCTCCTTATAGGTTTAGCAAAAGCAAGAGCCGTTCAACATACTAAATCTTTTAAAGCCCTTTCAACCAATTAAACAATCGTTCCATCCATTTATCCTCAGTTGTTGTATTAACTGTACCGAATCCATGTCCGCCTTTCGGATAAAGGTGCATTTCTGTTAAAATGCCATTTTTAATGCACGACAGATAATATTGAACACTGTTTTCAACTTTCACCGTCTTGTCATCGGCTGCATGGACTATAAAAGTCGGCGGCGACTGAGGGGTCACTTGTAATTCATTCGAATACAATTTTGACTGCTCCGCGCTTGGCGTTTTACCGATTAAATTATCCCTTGAACCCTTATGCATTAGCTCGTCTGAAAAACTGATAACTGGATAAAGTAGTATAGCAAAATCGGGGCGCACATTCGTAGTATCTGATACTGATGGGTCAGCCTTTTTGGTAAAATGCGTTGATGCCGTAGCTGCCAAATGACCGCCCGCTGAAAAACCTATAATACCCACTTTTGCAGGATTTATGACCCATTTAACAGCGTTTTTACGAACCGTTCGCAAGGCTTGTTGGGCATCTTGCAGTGGTGCAATGGATTTGTCTACACAAAAAGTATCATTCGGTGTTCTATATTTTAAAATAAAAGCCGCAATACCTTTTTCATTCAAAGCCTTAGCCACTTTATGCCCTTCATTATCTATCGAAACGCCTCTATAACCGCCACCTGGGCAAATCACAATCGCCATTCCATTCGGCTTTTCGGGCAAATACACCGTCAAAGTAGGTTGCGATGTGCCACTGATGAAACGACTTCCATTGGCTCGTGTTTCCACCTTTTCAGCTATGGAATACGGTTTTGAATTAGGTACAACGCCCTCATACAAAGGCATTTCCATTGGATTTTGACCCACGAGTGTCAAGGTTTTCAATAGGAATAAAAGGAGTATTTTTTGTTTTAAAAGCCCCCCTACCCCCAAAGGGGGCGTACATCCGAATAATTTTGAATCCATTTTTTATAATTTTGAGATACCCTCGATGTACGCCCCCTTTGGGGGTAGGGGGGCTTTACTCATTTCTTAACCTTAAAATTATACTTACCCGAACCCGTTTTTAATACAACATACCCCCCCTCAGTACCAACGACTTGGATGTCCTTTAAAGCCACCCCATTTTCAGAAATAGCATTTGCGGAAGCCGCAGGAACGTATATTGTCGCCGTCGTATTCGCAGGAATTTCGACATCTAATGACAAGCCATCATTGCTGGTTTGCCAATGTGAGCTCACCTTGCCGTAGTAGGTTTGATAGTCCGAAGCGGCTTGCGTGATGCGGCTATTTAAATGCGGTTTTATGGTAATTTGCTTGTAACCCACGCCTTTTTCATCGGTATCAATGCCTGTCATAACACGATACATCCAATCGCCAATGGCACCATAGGCGTAGTGATTGAACGAATTCATAGTTTCAGTTTGAAATGTGCCATCGGGTTTAATGCCATCCCAACGCTCCCAAATGGTCGTTGCGCCCATTTTAACAGGGTATAACCATGATGGATATGTCTCCTGTAAAAGCAGGTCATAAGCTACATCATTGTAGCCAAAACGGGTCAAAACATGGCATAAATACGGCGTTCCCAAAAAGCCTGTAGTCAAGTGATTATTAAAACTTTTGATATTTTTTACCAGTCTCTCCGCCGCTTGGGCGCGCAAATTTTCGGGCAACATATCAAAATTCAGAGCCAAAACATACGCCGTTTGTGATGTTGAAACCAAGCGACCATTTGGCGTCATGTATTCATTTACAAAAGCCGTTTTAATGCGTTTTAAAAGGTCAGTATAATATTGTACATCTTCTTTTTTTCCTAAAACTTGTGCTGTATTTATCATTAATTGCGTCGAATGAGCGTAAAAACACTGCGCAATCAAGTATTTATCCGTAATAGCCGACTTACCGTCTCTATCGTCATTCACTGAGTAAAACAACCAATCTCCAAAGTGAAAACCCTTTGCCCAAAGGTCGTTTTTACTGCTATCTTGCATGAATTTCACCCAAGCTTTCATACTCGGATATTGGTCTTCCAATATCTTTTTATCGCCATAAGCCACATACATATTCCACGGAATGATAGTCGCCACATCTGCCCAACCCGTCGAACCAGCCGAATTTTTAGCCAAAACATTTGGAATTACAAACGGCACACTGCCGTTAGATAATTGGTCAGCAGCGACATCTTTCATCCATTTTACATAAAAATTATGGGCGTGCATATTGAAAGTAGCCGTCCGACAAAATGCTTGCGCATCGCCTGTCCAACCCAGACGTTCATCCCGTTGTGGACAATCCGTTGGTACATCTAAGAAATTACCCCGTTGTCCCCACTCAATATTGTGTTGCAATTGATTTAAAAGTGGATTTGAGCAACTGAACTGCCCTGTTGGTTTCATATCCGAATACAAAGCAATAGCCGTGAAATTATCCGCTTGAATATCCCCTTTAAAATCATCTAATCGAATATATCTAAACCCTTGAAATGTAAAATGCGGCTCTAAAATTTCCTCGCCACCACCCCTCAGTATAAAGGTGTTTTGGGTCTTTGCAGCCCGCATATTTTCAGTATAAAAATTACCTGCTTTGTCCAAAACCTCAGCGTGAGAAATCGTTATTTTATCGCCCGCATTGCCTTTTATTTTGAGTTGAACCCAGCCCACCACGTTTTGACCAAAATCAATCACTTGTTCGCCTTTTGGTGTTTTAAAAATTTTAACGGGTTTAAACGTCTCCTTTTTTTTAATTAATTCATTATAAGTACCTATTAAAACGTCTTTTGAATGGTCTTTTATAATAACGCCAGCCCAGTTTTTGTCGTCATACTGAGCTTGTCCCGAACCACTCGGGGGGGTCGTCCAACCGATTTTCTCTTCACGAGCGTCATACGTTTCACCATCATACAACTCTGAAAAGCGAACTGCACCCGTTGATGACTTCCAATTTTCATCCGAAATAACCGTTTCCGTGCTGCCATCGCTGTATGTAATGTCTAATTGAAAAAGCAAAGCCGTTTCTTTTCCGTACAAATTGCGATTGCCTGACCAAGCCAACGGCGTGCGATACCAACCGCTTCCGAGTGAAACACCCACCGCATTTGCGCCCGTTTTCACGAGATTGGTTACGTCAAATGCTTGATATTGAAGGCGTTTATT
>JANMYC010001389.1:0-6674 GCA_031381715.1 Saprospiraceae bacterium | reverse complement strand
CAAAATTTATGTTCATGGGATTATAAGTTTGTTGTTGGAGCTGTCCTGATTTAAAGTCAGGACGGCTTTTTTTTAGCCCCAACTACTTATAATAATTAAATGTAAATTAAACATTTTCAAATGAAATGTTAATTGCGATTCTAATGCGTGCATTTGTAAAAATAAAAGCCGTATTTTGAATCATTATTTCAATATAACTCTTACAACGAGTGCTAGAAATAAATTCCCTGGTTTTAGTTGGTTTTGTTTGTAATAGTTTGGGGAGGGCAGTATATTAACTGCCCTCTTTTTTTTATTTTAAGATTAACCTTTCACGCCTTTTAAAATCTGGTATTCTATATTCATTTTCACTTTATTAACTTCTATGAAAACAATTGAAAATCAAGGTGTTAACCTAACTATTGAATTAAAAAATGTTAATTTTGACTTGGGTGGAATAATTTATTTGATGGTGGTAGATAAAAACGATGAGCCGTTATATAAAGTCACTCGGGCTACTACTGAAAAAAATGCCGTTTTTATTTTTAAAAATTTGCCGAAAGGAGAGTACGCTGCTCGGGCTTTTCATGACGAGAACAACAATGGCGAATTGGATAAAGGCGTTTTTGGGCAACCTACTGAGGGGTGGGGTGTTACGAACGATGCAAGAGGGTTTATGTCCGCTCCGCCTTTTAAAAAGATGCTTGTGGGAGTTTATAAAGATACAAAAATATCTTTTAGGATTGATTATTAGTGATTGGTGATAAGTGATTGGTGATAGAGCGAACCGAAATCTTGAGAAGCGGGTTTAGCTTCGCTCTATCACTTATCACTTATCACTTATCACTTATCACTTATCACTTATCACTTATCACTTATCACCAATCACCAATAATTACTGTTGCTCTGCTGCGTACATAGCTGCACCGATAATACCTGCATTATTAAGGGTTTTGGCAGGAACAACGGGTGTTTTTATAGTTATTTTATTTTTAAACTCTTCGAAATATTTGCTGGAACCTCCTCCAAGAATAATTATTTCGGGTTGAAGATATAATTCTACCAATTCGAGATAGCTATTGAAGCGTTTTCCCCATTTTTTCCACGATAAACTCTCCCGTTTTTGAGCAGAACTGGCGGCATAGTGCTCGGCAATCATCCCATTTTTTAATAAAATATGCCCAAATTCAGTATTGCGTACCAATTTGCCATCCGTAAAAAGAGCCGAACCTAAGCCGGTGCCGATTGTGATGAGCAAAGCAGTTCCTTTAATGCCGTCTTTGCCGTGCCCGAAGCGCATTTCTGCTAATCCAGCGGCGTCTGCATCGTTGAGCGCGACGATTTCACAACCCGTCACTTTACCAATAACCTCTTCGATATTGCAACCAATCCATGCTTTATCCAAGTTAGCCGCAGTGGAAGCAATGCCATTTTTAACAACTGAGGGAAAGCCGACCCCAATCTTGCCTGTATAACTAAATCGTTTGACAATCTCGTTGAGGGCTTCGGCGGCAGCTTGAGGGGTGCTTGGGTTGGGCATTTCGATGCGAATGCGCTCGCTTTCAAATTGTCCTGTTTCTCTATTGACAAGTGCACCTTTTATGCCTGAAGCTCCTACGTCAATTCCCAGTATGCTTGTTGGATTTTTAGTCATGACTTTAAAGTTGGTCTAATTAGTTGTTGAGCGAAGAGAAATTGGGAGTTGAGGCTTGGTTGTTAGTGCTCTGGGAATATATTTTACCAAGCGCTAAGCACTAACAACCGAGCTCCAAGAACTACTTAATTACTCTTATTTTCATTTTCACGTCCTTCAAAGGGCGGTCATTGCCGTTTTTTTGAACAGCTGCTATTTTATCGATAACATCCAATCCTTTGACGACTTGTCCGAAAACAGTATATTCTTTATCCAAATGGGGCGTACCACCTACTTCCATGTAAAGTCTTCTTTCTTCTGGCGTGTAGTGGATGCCTTTTTGATTTTCAAGATAATTCAGTTGGTCAGCTGTCCATTTTTTGCCTTGCACGATATAAAATTGCGAACCACTAGATTCTTTTTTCGGATTATTAGAGCGTGCAGCTGCCAATGCACCTTTAGTGTGCACGAGGGTATCCACAAATTCAGCGGGGATTTTGTAATCGGGTCCACCGGAGCCGAGCATTTGATTAGCCGTAGCGTTGCGGCTACTTGGGTCGCCGCCTTGAATCATGAATTCGCTGATGATACGGTGAAAAATGAGGTCATCGTAATAACCTTCTTCAGCTAATTTTGTGAAATTATCCCTGTGAAGTGGGGTTGAGCTGTGCAAAACAGCCAACATGGTGCCGAATTCTGTTTCGATTACGACTGTACATTCGAGTGGTGCGTTCACGACGAGTTGTTGTTTGGTGACGCTTACTTTGTTGCCTTTGTAAGCTTTTAAAATAATGGAATAATTACCTGATTTTTTATATTCATGCATGGGCAGCGAATCAGTTGATTTTTTGCCGTCTCCAAATTCCCATTCATATCTATCTGCCTTTTGAGAATTATTTTGAAATGTCACTTTTGCAGGGACTATCTTTTCTGCATCTTTAATGACAAAATTGGCAATAGGTTTTGAACAAGAACTAAAAAATAAAATAAAAGCAGATATTATGTATAAAAAATTGAATTTCATTGTTTTAAATAGATAAATTTTTAATCAAGCTTTCGGTTTGCAATTTAAGCGCAAATATAAAAAAACAATGAGATAATTATTAAGTTTTAAGTTTTGGGTTTTAAGTTTTAAGTTTTGGGTTTTAAGTTTTGAATATTTTAATTTAAAACCCAAAACCCAAAACTCACCCCCCTCAGTATTTATTGCAAAATTTGACTAATCAAACTGGCGCTGAATATTGAGAGTAAAAACCAACCCGTCAAACCCTCAAATACTGCTAAATATCGAGCAATACCTCGGGCAGGCATTTCACCATAGCCCAATGTTACAAAAGCGTTCATACTCAATGCCATAGCATTGGCTAATTGTTTGAAACCGATAAAAAGCTCTTTTTTTATTAATGGCATCATCTTTTTTCGATTTTGTAAAGCCACACGCAATCTTCTCCAATGAATGACTTCGCCCTCGGATGGAAATATGAAATAAAGCAAGCCAAAAAGCATAATGACATACGTGGAAACAATCAATGCTTTTACTGGATTAGTGCCATAATCACAAAATATCTTTAAAAAACGGTTCAGTTTCCAATCAAAGTAGTTATTTACTGAGGGGGTCTGTTTGAAATTAAAAGCGGACTTTCGGGTTTGAATGTCCTTCATTTCAATGTAACATTCATTGTAGGATTCTTGGTCGCCGTTATTTTTATAAGCCCGTAAAAATTGTGAATAGACCTTTATGAGCGCGTAATATTTATCTTGAGTGGTGGAATCAATGGCGTTTTTGCCGTTATAATAGGTGGAATCATTGAGAATTATGCCGAATTTAAATTTTTCAAAAAGGCTCCAGCGGGCATAAGTGTTGCCTTCTGGTAATGAAATACTGCTAAAATCATTGGCTTGATTGAATTGACATTTTATCACATTGAAATTTTCCTTTATGCTTGTTCCTGAGAAACGGACTGGTAGCTTAAAGTTAACATTATAAAGACCAAAGTCCTTGAAAGTAGTATTATTGAAACTAACAAAATCGGTATTCTTGACTTTATCAAATTGACTATCACTAATATTTAGGGTGGAAGGGGTACTGCTGTAGGTGTAGCATCCTCCTATAAATTGGGAATTATAAATGTCAAGATTAAGCGGTTTTTCAACGTTGTAAACCCAAAAATAGCGATTAAAAACGCATTTTTTTATGTGAAATTGAACGGAATTGGCTTCTTCAAAATTAGCATCTCCATTAAAAGTACAGCCATGAAAACCTAAAAAATAAGCTGACAGACGGAATAAATAGAGACTTTTTTCAAAAACACACTCTCTAAAATTCAAATCGCCATTCACATCAACGAATTCAATATGCACCTCCTTTTTAAAGTGAATTTTAGGTAATACTGTTTGTTGACCAAATCGAATTTTAAGAAGTTCCACTTTATTTTCGACCTCAATAATGGGGTATTGAGCCAGTAGATTATCCCAGTTCATATCTCTTCCTTTCGCTTTTGCACCGATGAGATAGCGTTTGTCCTTAATTGTGTCAGCCACAATATTGACTCTGTCGAGTTCTACAATTGAGTCGCTTTGAGGCGTTGTTATCTCCTTTATAAACTCACTGATACTCATAGTCCGCTCGTATTTTACCTCATTTTGAGCAATACTTTCAAGCGATGGAAAAAAGGAAATGAATAACAAAAAAGCGTAGAATTGTTTCATCGATAAATTTTTGACCCCCTCAGTATTTTTATTAAAAAAGGCAATATACAATAATAATGAAATTACTGAATATTGCCTTGAATCAGCAAATATTTTCTACTAAATTACTTTATTTCACAGCTAAACATCTCTTTCCCTTCTAAAAAACCTTCCAATTTATCGCCAATTTGCACAGCGCCCACGCCCTCGGGTGTGCCTGTGTAAATCAAGTCGCCTTGTTGGAGGGTGAAAAATTTAGAAATATAGCTTATTAAAACGTCAAAACTGAATATCAAATCCTTTGTTGAGCCGATTTGGACGTCCACGCCGTTCTTTTTTAAGTTAAAATTGATATTATTTTTATCAAAACCTTCAAGCGGAACGAACTCGCTCAACACGGCTGAATTATCAAATCCCTTCGCAATTTCCCACGGCTGACCTTTTGCTTTGAGGTCATCTTGCAAATCACGGGCGGTGAAATCAATGCCCAAGGCAATTTTATCGTAATAACGGTGCGCAAATTCGGGCTGAATTGCTTTCCCGTTTTTACAAACCTTTAAAACCACTTCAATTTCGTGGTGCAAATTTTTAGTAAAATCTGGATAATAAAACGGTTTATTTTCCAATAACAAAGCCGTTGGCGGCTTCATAAATATCAACGGCTTCGTCGGAATAGCATTATTCAACTCCTTTGCGTGCTCAGCGTAATTGCGCCCAATGCAGAATATTTTCATTTTTATAAGACTTAAGATTTAGAGATTTAAGATAAAAGATAAAAGAAGTAGGATTGAAGATTAAAAGAAGTGAGGTCTAATCTCTTTCTATCTTCAATCTTTTATCTTACATCTTAAAATCACAACTTTTCAATTAAAAAATTAGTCATTTTGGTATATAGATGAAGCCTTGTGACGCCACCCGAAATACCATGATTTTTATTTGGATAATAATAGGTATCAAATTGTTTATTGGCTTTTACGAGTGCATTCACCATTTCTACGGAGTTTTGAAAATGCACATTATCATCAGCCATGCCATGTACCAATAGGTAATTACCTTTTAAACGGTCAGCGAAATAGACGGGTGAATTATTTTTATACCCCTCAGTATTTTCCTTCTCGGTTTGCATATACCGCTCCGTATAAATGCTGTCATACCATTTCCAATTGGTGACGGGTGCAACGGCAATGGCAGCTTTAAATACGTCATTTCCTTTTAAAATGCACAAACTGGACATATAACCGCCGTAACTCCAACCAAATATACCGATACGTTTGGCATCCACAAAAGGTTGTGAACCAAGCCATTTGGCAGCCTCTATTTGGTCAATTGTTTCGTAATGCCCCAACTGCTTGTAAGTCATTTTTTTAAATTCTTCACCCCGCGCGCCCGTGCCACGTGGGTCAACGCAAGCAATAATGTAGCCTTTTTGAGCGAGCATTTGATACCACCAATAATCCTGACCTTTCCATTGGTCAACCACTTGCTGACTGCCGGGACCCGAATATTGCGTCATAAAAACGGGATATTTCTTAGAAGCATCAAAATTAGCGGGTTTTATCATCCAACCATTGAGTTCCACGTTTTCACTTGTTTTAAATTGAAAAAACTCAACGGGTTGTACGCCAAAATCTTTTTGCAAACTGGCAACACCTTTATTATCTTCGATAGTGCGAATTTTTTTACCTTGACTGTCATAAACTGTATAAGTCGCGGCTGTGTTTAGGGTAGAATGTGTCATAACGAAGTATGAAAAATTGCTGCTGAATTGAGCGTCATTTACCCCCCTGTCTGCCGAAGAGGCAGGCTCAGTAGTACCGAGTGCATGGTCTTTTGAGCCATCTAATTTCACGAAATATACCTCTTTTTGCATGGGGGTTGACTTGCCAGCTTGATAAAAAACTTCGCCATTGGATTCATCCAAGCCATAAATTTTACGGACATCCCAATTGCCTTTGGTCAATTGACGGATTATTTTACCATTTTTATCGTATAAATAAATGTGGTTAAAACCGTCCAATTCAGCGGACTTGATGAAAGAGCCATCTTTTAAAAAATCCATATCATCATTTAATTCCACATCCACGTAATATTTATTGGTTTCTTTTAAAAATAAAGCCGTTTTACCCGTTTTTGAATCCGTCGCCAATATTTCCAATTCATTTTGCAGACGATTCATTTTAAAAACGAGAAGGCGATTATCGGGTGTCCATTTTAAACGAGGGAAGTACTCTGCTGCACCCGTTTGTACTTGGATTGTTTTCCCTTTTTTTACATCATAAAGCCAAACTGTCACTACAGAGTTTTTTTCACCCACTTTTGGATACTTAAAAGTGACATTGTGCGGATACATAGCATCGTCGTACTCTTGCATTGT